>NZ_RXHX01000015.1:0-140935 GCF_005930655.1 Pseudomonas sp. FSL W5-0299 | reverse complement strand
CCTTTTGGCTGGGCCGGCACTCCGGGCGTTTGACAAAAGGGACTCGCCGTAAGGGCGAAACCGCCAGCCGCCGTTACCGCAAAAATGGATATGCACACAACCACCAAGAACATGGTCGGCCCAAAGGCCGCCAAAAGCGACCCACCACACTCAGTGAGCCGTAACCCGCTGGCGCATCCCGGAGTTAGCGGGCGACAACGCCAACGCCAATTGCGTCCGATTATGCATATGCGTCAACCGCAACACCTGCGACACATACAACTTCACCGTGTTCTCGGTAATCCCCAACTCACAGGCAATCTGATAATTGGTCTGCCCCTTCCCCACCAACCGCGCCACATCCAGCTGCCGGGGCGACAACTGATTGAAAATCGCCGGGATCTCCACCCGATCCACATCACTGACATCAGCCCCGGAAGAATCCGCCCCCTGCGGACCACGCCGCACCTTATCCAGATCCTGATACAAATCATCGATCGACTCAGTCAGGTACTGCAGCTTCTGATTCAAATGCCCCAACTGCAGATTCTTCTGCCGATCTTGCAACGCCACCTCTTGTCGCTGAACCCCTTCGAGCAACTCATCGAGATCAATCGGCTTCTGGTAGTAATCGGCAATCCCTGCCCGCAAGGCCTTGATCACATCCTGCTTGTCCGCACGCCCAGTCAGCATGATCGCCTCGAAGGCCCGGTGCTTGCCGGACATCCGCTGCAACTCCTTCACCAGCTCAATCCCGTCCATGTCAGGCATATGCAAATCACACAGCACCAGGCCGATTTGCAGGTCTTCGCCGTAACGGGAAATGGCTTGCTTGCTCGATTCACAGGGAACGCAGCGATAGCCGCTCGCCTCCAGAAACTCGCAAAGTTCTTCAACAATCAACGCCTGATCATCAACCACGAGGACTTTTACTGCCGAGGTGAATTTGTTCACGCGCCACTCCATGCTCGGTCTACAGCTGACCGTTCCTGTACGAAAGCCACTGGCCGTACGACTATCAATCTGAAAAGTAGACGCACTTTCCGACTATGTACATAGGGGGGATGGAACAACATGACTAGCGAATCCAAAGCAGGGCCAATGAAAAACCCATCAGCACGAACGGCGCAAATGGCTGCTTTTTTGACAGCCCAGGGCCTAAATATCGAAGACGCTCCCTAACCCGTTGACTCATATGAGGCCATACTTTTGGCGCGAGCAGCAGCCAGCACACGCTGGCCAGCGCGGCCCCGACAAAGCTGCCCAGCAGATGCATTCCGTCCGTCGCCAAACCCAAGGCTGTCATTAATTTCACATCCCCGGCGCCCAATCGCCTCAGCGCGTAACCGGGCAACGTGAAGGCCAGTGCCAGAAAAGCAGCCCAGCCACCCTGCGCCCCTTCTGCCCCCAGCCAAGTGGTGTCGGTCCATAGCAGAAACGCCAACGCCAACACCCCCGCGCCAAGGGTCAACGAGTTGGCAATGTGCTTTTCACGGGCATCCTGCGCTGCGCAAAGCGTCAGCCAGATCAGTAGGACAAAAGTTTGCATTGCGTAAAAAAAGTCCCTTTTGGCTGAATGATTCTATGCTGATATTACGCAGTGACAGTCAGGGTAGACGCAGTCATGAATTCGAGCCTCCCCCGCCAGCAAAAAGGCGCCGTAGCGATTGAGTTCGCCTTGGTGTTCGTGATTTTTTTCGCTGTGTTTTACGCCATTGTCAGTTACAGCCTGCCACTGTTGCTCATGCAGTCGTTCAACCAGTCGACCGCCGAAGCGGTGCGGCGCAGCGTGGCGGTGGACCCGGGCACGCCCGGTTACGCCGCCAACGTCCAAGCCACAGCCTCAGCTGAACTGACCCGGCAACTGGCGTGGATTCCCGCCGCACTGAACTTCAATGTCGCCACCGATTCGACCATCACCTTCGTCGGCGGCATGCTCAAGGTCAACATCGATTACCCCACCACCAAACTCAACCAGGTGCTGCCGTTTCTGGTGCTGCCGGGCATCGGCGCGGTGCCTAACCTGCCGACGACCCTCTCGGCCAGTTCGAGCCTGCAATTTTGAATTCCGGGGAAAAACTCTTCGGGCGCCTGCTCAACCGCCAATCGCCACCACCTCAGGTTGCGCCGGACACCCTGAGCGTGCCGAGTGTCGGCTTGCAGGTGCACCTGGATGGCGAAGGCCGGGTGCTGCACCTGACCGGCCCATTACGCCATACGCTCGCCCCGCAACGGCTCTCCACACAGGCACCACCGCTGCTCGATTACCTGATGCCCCACAGCAGCCTGGTCATCGAAGGTATCCCCGCCGACTGGCAAGGCCAAATCCTCGACCTGGACTTTCACAGCGTCAACGGGCACCCACTGCACCTGCGCGGCTGGGTCCTTCCGCTGGCGGACAACTGGCTGTTGCAGTTGCTGGACATCAGCGATGTGTTGGTTGAACGTCGGCAATCGTGCCGCCGCGAACAGAACCAGCTTCTCGCGGCCAGGATCAGCGAACAGTTGCGCCTGTGCAGCCTCACCCGTCTGCCCGATGTGTTGCAGGAGCAGCTTCAGGTATTGGCTCAGCGCTTTCACATTCCGTGCATTGCGGTGGCGCTGCTTGATGAGCAGGAACAGGGCTGGCAAATCCATCAGTATTACGCGGCCTTCGATGCACCGATGCTGTGGCAGAACGGACAGCGCCTGGGTTCCGGGCTCGACAGCCTGAACGGTTCTTTTCCGCAACACCTGACACGTGGCGAGCACCCGCGTTTGCAAGAAACCTTCGGGCATGCCGAAGGACTTGCAGTGCCCTATTACGATGCTCACGGCGTGGCCACCTGGTTACTCTGCGGTTTTTACACCGCGCAGCAGCGGGCGCCCGAATTGAACGATGGCGACTGGTTGCAGCTCACCGCCGCCCTCGCCAGCCCCCTGCTGGAACGCTTGCGCGAGCATCGGCATCATTTGCAGCTGGAGCGCCTGGCGTCGCTGCAAGCGCTACTCGGCACCGGTTGGTGGGAAGTGTTCAGCGACAGCGCCGAAATGCAACTGGCCCCTTCGCTGGCCAGCTCGCTGAACCTGGCGAGCCCCCGCCTGACGCTCGGCGAATGGCTCGATCACGTGCACCCTGCCGACCGCGAAGAACTGCGCAGCCGACTGCACGCCCTGGAGGACGCCGGCACCCCGTTGCTGCTCTGCGTGCGCTGGCACTGTGAGCAAGCGCCCGTCTGGTATCGGCTGCAAGGCCAGGCCATTGGCATGGGTAAAAACCGCCGGCTGGTGGGCTTCATGCTCGACATCAGCGACATCAAAAACCAGGAACAGAACGCCGCCACCGCCCATGCCCGACTGGACAACCTGATCGCCAGCTCGCCGGCCGTGATTTACGTGCAGCGCTATGTTGAAGGCGCGCTCTTGCCGACGTTTTTCAGCGCCAGCCTGCTGCCGTTGCTCGGCCTGACACTCGCCGATTGCACCGCAGGAGCCTTGATAGAAAGGGTGCATCCAGAAGACCGCGAGCACTATTTCGAGCGCACCCGACGGCTGCTGCGTGAAGGCACGGTGCGCGCCCGTTACCGGTTGCGCGACAGCCGCGGCGAGTACCACTGGCTGCTTGACGAAGCCAAGGTGTTGCGCGACGACCTCGGCCTGCCGGTGGAAGCTGTCGGCTTGTGGCTGGACGTCACCGAAGCGACCCTCGCCACCGAGCAGGTGAAACAGAGTGAAGAGCGCTATCGAATCCTGGTGGAGGACTCCCCGGCGATGATCTGCCGCTATCGCCCGGACCTGACCCTGACCTTCGGCAACCGGCCGCTGGCGACGTATCTGGAATGTCAGCCCGATCAACTGCCCGGTGTGAACCTGGGCCACTGGATGTCGGACGATCAGCGCCAGGCATTCGTGCTGCGACTCAGCCAACTGACGCCGCAAGCCCCGGTCAGTACCGCCGAAATCTATCTGCAACTGCCGGGGCGGGAACACGCCTGGTGGGTCTGGTCGGACCGCGGCGTGTTCGACGCCGAGGGTCGCTTGCTGGAAGTGCAGGCAGTCGGCCGCGACAACACCGAAGTCCGCCGCTCGCAGCAGCAACTCACCCAGAGCGCGAAAATGGCCACCCTCGGCGAAATGGCCACGGGACTCGCTCACGAAATCAATCAGCCGCTGAACGTGATGCGCATGGCCATCGTCAATGTGCTCAAGCGCTTGAACAATGGCGACGTGCAGATCGATTACTTGAAAGACAAGCTCAACCGCATCGATTCACAGGTCCAGCGCGCCGCACGGGTGGTTGATCATATGCGCGTGTTTGGCCGTCGCTCGGACATCGAGCAGCAACCGTTCAACCCGGCCGACGCGATCGAAGGCACGCTGTCGCTGCTGGCCGAAGGCATGCGCGGCAAAGGGGTTGAGTTGCGCATCGGCGAGATTGGTTTTGCCGTGCAGGTCCGCGGCTTTATCGACCAGTTGGAGCAAGTGCTGATCAACCTGATGGTCAACGCCCGGGATGCACTGCTGAGCAAACGCGAAGGCGACCGTGAGTTCAATCCGTGGATTGCGCTATACGCCGAACGGGATGAGCGATGCGTGCGGATATGGGTCGAGGACAACGGTGGCGGGATAGATCCGCGGTTGATGGAGAAGATTTTCGAGCCGTTTTTCACCACTAAACCGGTGGGCATCGGCACCGGGCTGGGGTTGTCGGTGAGTTACGGCATCATCGAAAACATGGAGGGGCGGCTGAGTGTGCGTAACTCGGTGCAGGGTGCGCTGTTTTGCATTGAGTTGCCGGTGGTCCCCGTGGATCAGATCACCAGCGCCGGCCGCCCGGAGTAACAACTGAGGTTGGCACCGACCTGGATTTTCCCGACCTCGATTCCCAGGGTTTTCACAAGCGTGTCGAGCAGGTTATCCAGCAGCGGACCGAGGATTGATTCAAGTGTCGTCTTCAGCAACAAGATCACGCCATTGAGCAGTGTTTTCAATAATTCGAAGGTCGCGGCCAACAGGAAGTTGGCCGTGAATGACGGCGCGTGGACGATCAGGTTCACGTCATTGACGGTTTGCGACAATCCGGAAACCGCGTTGGTAGCGGTCAAGGTGTATGGCGGATCCGACGGGGCCAAACCGACTTTCGGCGGGTTGATGAACGTCGAGGTGGCATTGGCCGGCAGCACGGGACTGTAAATTTGCAGCTCAGCGCCACCGCCGGAAAAGGGTACGCCCGCCTTGCGGATATCGAGCAGGGTGACCGGCGTGACCGTCAGGGGCACGGACGATGAATCCCAGTCCGCATTGACCCGTCCGACACGCAATTCAGCCACGGTGGTCGTGGTGTTCACGGTCAGGCTTTTATTGATTTCGCTGGGGCAGGTGTAATCGGTGACGTAACTGTTGCCGCCACCGGCTTGCAGGCTGACGTCCAGGTTGGGGCTGGGCAACACGTACAAGTCGAGCCCGAGCAACCCGGTGACCACGGACAAAGTCCCCGTCACCGCGCCAAGCAGACCGGTGACCAATGACAAATCCAATGTCACCAGCACCCGGACTTGAGCGGTGCGCACATAGATTCGATTGGCGCCCAAGGGCGCCATTTTTGCCAGTGCGGGATTGCCCACCGCCGACCACTGCGGGGGTTCGATGACTTTGATCTTTGCGCTGGCCCCGACGCCAAGCCCCAGCAGATTCACCGGAATGGTGCCTGCCACGGCGCTCTTGCTGTTGCCGAGTTCGATAAAGGCCTGCACCAGTTGAAGCGCGTTCACGTTGGCGTTCAGGCCGGCAGACGTGGTGCCTGTCTGCATTTTCAACAGGTCCCCCAAATGCACTTTGAGCGGGCTGACGACCGCGATGGCCAAGCTGTCGAAACCGGCCTGCACGTCCGCCGTCGCCCCATTGAGTCGCGCCACCGTGGCAGCAGTCTGAAGTAACTGGCCCACGGTGGCATCAGCACCGAGCAGCCCCGTGTAATCGCCTGCCGTGACCTGCAGGTCAATGGCCAACTGGTCCATGTATTTAAGCAAGTTGATGTCGGCGCCCAACAGCCCGTTCCAACTCGCGACAGGCAGGTTGATGGACGCTCCCGCGAGCGCGGAAAGGAAGCCGTTCAACAAATTGACGTCGACCAGGGTGCTGCGAATGGTCAGTTGGGCGACCGGCGGCCCCGGCAGCCCGGCCACCGCAGTGGCGCTGAGGGTGATGGTCGAGTTGGCGGGTGCGCCCCCGAACATTGCGCCGATTCCACCGACGAGACTTTGCGGCACCCCATGGCTGACGATCACGCGGACGGCTTCGCTTTTGCTCGGGTCAACGCCGAAAACCCGAAGGTTGTTGGCGCCGACGGTCAGCGCACCACAGGCAACGGCCAGTGTGCGATCCGCGCCGGGCACGGTGAAATTATTGCGTTGGGCGCTGGCAGTGGCGTAGATGAGCGCGGTTGTACCGACGCCGCAGTCACCGCCACGGGTGGCGGCTTCGAGCGCGGCCATGTCAGCGACACGCTGCAGGTTGCGCTTTTCCAGGTAGAGCCGGCCGCTGTCGATCACCACCAGCAGGAACACCAGCGCCAATGCGAATGTCAGCGCCGCCATCAAGCCTATCGCCCCCCGTTGCCGGGACGGGCCGCAAAATTGCAAGCGTGGAGACATCATGCACTCCTTTGCCGGTGAACCGCCGGGGGGTTACCTCCATGGAAAAACAGTGTAGACAACGCTGGGCAAGGCTGCTGGCAACAAGCCACCCCACAACCGTTTGTGGGAGCGGGCATGTGTTTCAGGCTGGGTGGATGGTCAGTGCGGTGGATAGTTGGCGAGGATTCGTGCGACGGTTTCGCGTATCGCATTGCTGCGATCAGCGGGGTTCGTCGTGCGGCTGAGCAATTGCTCATCGCTGCCACGCCACACTAGTTTGCCGTCCTTGCCATCGAGCAAATCGATCTGGATGGTCGCCACTTTGTAACTGACGCTGCGGGTTTCGTTGTACATCGGCGCGCCCCAGTAGCCATTCCATGGATTACCCCAACCGCCGCCATAGTTGGTGGTCACCTGTTGCTGGCGTTCTTCGACGATCAGGTAAGTCTGGACGTCCAAATTACCCTTGCTGCCAGCGGCGGCCGGGCGCAGGCCACGCTGATCCAGTTGATCGGCCACCGATTGACGAATGCGCTGTTCGGTCAGGTCGCTCTTGATCCGTGGGTCGTCGGGGCGATATTGCAGTGCAGGTTCTTTCCAGCTCCAGGTGCGATAGGCGGCGAAGTCGCGGCTGGCATCGAAGTCATTATTGACCTGGTTGGCGGCGCAGGCACTGAGCAGCGCGGCCACAGCCAGTAAAGCGAAACGACGGATCATGATGGTTCTCCGGTTGAAGACATGAACCTGTGAACGCCCTCTCAACGTGAGAAGTTAACTGGGAGGATACGCCGACATGGCCTTTTCCACAGCCTCACGTATCGCATCGCCACGCTCACTCTGACTGCCCCGACTGCCGGTTTCGGCGCTGGCACTCCACACTGGCTGGCCTGTGCCCGCATCGAACAGATCCACTCGCACCACCACGACCTGTTCCTGATACGTGCGCACGATCGGCACCGTGTTGTACATGCCATAACCGGTGCCGTAGCGGTTGTAGCCGCCATAACCACCGCCGTAATAACCGTAGTCGTCCCGAACCTGGCGCAACCGGGTTTCCAGGTGCAGATCGGCGCTGACAAACAGGTCGGCCGGGCGGGTGTTGTCGTGCAGCGGACGCAGGCCGCGCTGATCGAGGGCGTTGCTGACCGCTTCGGCGACCTGGGCCGAGTCTGCCCAGGCGCTGCCCGGTGGCAGCTGCCCGTTGAGCCAGGCCCAGCTGCGGTAACGCCCATAGTCACGCGGCGGTGCCGGGTAGGCGCTGCGGTCGAAGGTGTTGGCCGCCTGAGGCGGTGCCGGCGGCAAGGGCTTGGAGGTCGCCACATAGGGATTGCTGCCCTGGCAGGCCGCCAACCCGAGACAGATCACCAGTAACCCTGAACGACTTTTCATGCTGCGCTCCGATCAGACCGGCCGACAGATCCAGTGCAAATAGCGCCCAAGCCCGGCAAAGCTCGGGTGACGGCGGTGGGCCAGCTCCATTTCGAGCAAGTCCACGAGTTCGGCGCGGGCCTGGAATTCCACTGGCATGTAGTCGTGGAAAACCCGCACCCCACTCTGGCTTTCGACCTGCCACAGGCCCTCAAGTTGCGCCGCCAGTTCGCGCGGATCGAGAGGTTGCTGCGGGGTCAGGCTCTGCTTCTCGCCGGCCATGTCGTTCTTGCGCATCTTGCGGAAATGGCCTTTGAGCAAGTTGCGGTAGATCAGCGCGTCGCGGTTGTAGAAGGCCAGGGAGAGCCAGCCGTCCTGTTTGGTCAGTTGATGCAGCACCGGCAGGATGGCATGGGGTTCGGCAAGCCATTCCAGCACGGCATGGCACAGCACCAGGTCATAGGGCTCGGTGAGCTGGCCGAGCAATTCCTGCCACGGTGCCTGAATGAACGTGGCGCTCTGCCCGGCGTCGGCGAACCGCTGGCGGGCGCCTTCGAGCATCGGTTCGGCGGGTTCGGCAAGCGTGACGTCATGGCCACGCTGGGCCAGCCACAACGACATGTGGCCCAGGCCCGCGCCGATATCCAACACGCGCAGCGGCCGGTCCGGCAGGGTTTCGGCCAGGTCGGCCTGAAGCACCGCCAGGCGGATCGCACCTTTCGCCCCGCCGTAGATTTTTTCGGCAAACCGGGTCGCCAGTTGATCGAAATGACGATCGCTCATCAGCTGAACCTCTTTTCGCTGTCAGCGAGTTTGTTGCGTACCACTTCATTCATGTCCAGCCCCAACTCGCTGCACAGCAGCAATAGATAGAGGACGATGTCACCCACTTCCTGCCCGGCGTGGGCCAGTTTGTCCGCCGGCAACTGGCGCGACTGGTCTTCGGTCAGCCACTGGAAAATCTCCACCAGCTCGGACATTTCCACGCTCGCGGCCATGGCCAGGTTTTTCGGGCTGTGAAATTGCCGCCAGTCGTTGCGGTCACGGATGGCGTGCAGGCGTTCGGTCAGTTCAACAAGGTTCATCGGGCTCTCCTGAAGGCGTATAGCTTCGGGGGGATGACCGGGGATGGCAAGTGGGCAGTTGAATGTGAGAGCGCGGACTTAATCCAGCACGGATGTTGACTGACAAAACGCCATCGCGAGCAAGCTCGCTCCCACAGGGTCGATGCAACGCTCTATGCTTGTGGGGAACTCGGCACCGTAATCCATGGCCCAAGTCCGGCAAGCACGCCACCACTTACATCAGGACGTTCACGACATGCAGGTAGAAAGTTTCTTCGAATGGCTCGGCCAGGCACTCGGTTCGGTCATCCGGTTTATCGTTGATGGCCTCAGCGGCTTGTTCAACCTGCTGAGCCATGCCGGCAGCAATTTTGTCGAAGGCTTGTCCCGGGCACTGGGCATGGACACATCGATCATCAGCATCATTGCGCTGATCCTGGGGCTGATGCTGTTGTGGTCGGCGATCCGGGCGTTCATGAATGCGTCGATCATCATGGGGATTATCTGGTTGGTGTTGGGCCTTTGGCTGCTGAGCTGGATCATCCACTGACACCGCCGCTCCCACATTAGTACGACACCTCCCGCTACAATGCCCGCTCCCCAAGGAGCCTGCATGTCCAACCTGATTGCCGACTGGCGCGACCGCCCTACCCATCGTCGGGTCTGGGCGCTGGCTGCGCCGATGATTCTTTCGAACATTTCCGTTCCGCTGGTGGCACTGGTCGACAGTACCGTCATCGGCCACCTGCCCCACGCCCATCAGTTGGGCGCCGTCGCGGTCGGGGCCAGCCTGTATACCTTTCTGGCCTGGGGCATGGGCTTTCTGCGCATGGGCACTACCGGTTTTGCCGCCCAGGCTGCCGGGCGCGGGGATGGCGCGGCGTTGCGGCAGATTTTGTTGCAGGGCTTGTTGCTGGCGATGGGGCTGGCGATTGTCTTGGGCGCATTGGGCGTTCCGTTGAGCGGCGCCGCGCTGCACTTCATGCAACCCTCCGCCGAGCTTGACCAACTCACCCGCGAATTTTTCCATACAAGGCTATTCGGCCTGCCGGCGGCGCTGGCCAGTTATGCGCTGGTCGGCTGGTTCCTGGGCACCCAGAACGCACGCGCCCCGCTGGCGATTCTGCTGAGCACCAACCTGGTGAACATCGCGCTGAACCTGTGGTTCGTGCTCGGACTGGACTGGGGCGTAGTCGGTGCAGCCCGGGCGTCGGTGATCGCCGAATGGACCGGGGCCCTGATCGGCCTGTTCATGACCCGCAAAGCCCTGCGCGCTTATCCCGGCCACATCGCCTGGGCCGCGCTGGCGCTGTGGCAGAGCTGGCGGCCACTGCTGGCCGTCAACCGCGACATTTTCATCCGCAGCCTGGCGTTGCAATCGGTGTTTTTCCTGATCACCGTGCAGGGCGCACGGCTCGGTGATGCCACCGTCGCCGCCAACGCTCTGCTGCTCAACGGCTTGCTGCTGACGGCCCACGCGCTGGACGGTCTGGCCCATGCCGTGGAAGCCCTGTGCGGGCATGCCATCGGCGCGCGCGATCGAGAGGCGCTGCGTCGCTCATTGGTGGTCGCCTGCGGCTGGTCGTTGCTGGCGAGCCTGGGTTTTGCCGTGCTGTTCGCCTTCGCCGGGCATTTGTTCATTGAGATGCAGACCGACATCCAGAGTGTGCGCGACACCGCGTTTATCTACCTGCCCTACCTCGCCGCGCTGCCGCTGATTGCCGTGTGGAGTTACCTGCTCGACGGACTGTTCATCGGCGCCACGCGGGCCCGGGAAATGCGCAACGGCATGCTGCTGACGGTCGTTCTGCTGCTGCCGTTCGCCTGGGCACTGCAAGGTTTTGGCAACCATGGGCTGTGGATAACGTTCCTGTTGTTCATGTTGCTGCGCAGCCTGACCCTCGGTGCTTTCGCCTGGTACTTGCGCAAGAACGACGGCTGGTTCGCGGGCAAGGTTTACTGAGTCGGCGTGGCTCTGATGAAGGCGCTGACCTCATCCAGCACCGGCGCCAAACCCCGCATGGGCCGAGACAGTGTCGCCACCAGCGTGGCGTGGCCGGTGCGGGCAAAATAGAAGTCCTGAACCGGCACTCCGGCCTGGCGCAGCTTGCGCGCCAGGCCGCCAGTGTTACGCGTCGGGTTGACCAGATCGTCGTCGCGCGAAGCCATCAACAACGCCGGCGGCGCGCCTCGACTGACGTGATTGATCGGTTGTGACTGCGGCGGAGAATCCGGCCAGAAAAACACGGGCCGCACGTCCGGATTCTGGATGGGCAGAAAATCATAAGGCCCGGCCAGACCGATCCAGCCGCGCAGATCGTGCGGCGACATCCCCACGGCCCCCAGCAGACCGGGGTCCAACGCCAGCATCGCGACGTTATAGGCCCCGGAGCTGTGGCCCATCAGGTACAACCGTTGCGGGTCACCGGAAAACCTGTGGATGTGATCGTGAGTCCAGGCCACGGCTTTAGCGCCGTCCTCCAGGAACAAGGGATAGCGTACCTGTGGATACAGTCGATAGTCCGCCAGCACCGCAACCACTCCGCGCGACGCCAGCGCCTCGCCGACAAAAGAGTAATCACTGCGTGAACCGCTGTTCCAGCTGCCGCCGTAGAAAAACACCACCACCGGGGCATTCTCCAGAGGGTGACGAGGCACATACACATCGAGTTTCTGCCGCGGATCATCGCCATAGGCAATCCCTTCGGTCTTGTCGAACGTGCTGTCGGGGGTCAGCGCATTGAGCATTTTCAGCGGTGAACACGCCGTTATCACGGTCAGCAAACAAATGCCCATGGTCAGGCCGAACAGCCAGCGCGTTGTGCTCGCCATCAATGTCGAACCTCGTGTTCAGGGTTGATCGTTCTGCCATAGATTGCGCAAGCTATCGAGACGTTCCTGCTGAGTGATACCCGGTAGCGGCTGCACGGGTGAAGCGTCGGGATACTGCAAGCGTAGCCATAACCAGCCATCGAGCACCGGGCGTTCGCTGAAACCCAGCGCCAGCCCTTCCTGCACGAGGGCCCACAGACTGTTGTAGTCGGTCCCGGTGGACCGGCTCCAATGCCAGACGTGCTGTTCAAGCAGGCAGGTTTGCAAGGTGTCACGCTGCCGGGGCGTGAGGTTTTCTTCGATGGTCAACGGGCTGACGGCAAGCCCGGGATTGAACAACTGCTGCCAACCCTGACTGCCGATTGCCCGGTCGGCCCAGGTTCCGCCGAACCAGCGCAACTGACTGATCGGCCCCAGCCAGCGACTCAATTCCAGGGCATCGCAGGCATCAAAAAAGTAACTGGCGGTGTGGGGGTTGTAGTAACTCAACAGAGCACGGTGATGCAGGCCAAAGGTGACGGTCAGCATGCGACGCAAATGCTCGAGCAACTGCGACGGCGAAGCCTCACTGACCAATAACAAACCGCTCCAGAGGTGCGGTTCGCGCAGGCACAGCTCGGCCAGCGCCGGGCATCCCTTGAGGTCGACCAACACCGGACCGTGCTCGCGTAACGGCTGCAACTCGGTGCTATCGAACAGCCAGAACCGTCGGGCCTGCGCAAACTGCTGGATCAGCCTCGCGCCGGCGCGGGGCTGCCCCGGTACGTCGAGCAACAGCCATTGTGCGGTTGAGTCCGGCGCCTGAGCGACGATCATGCCGCACCGCTCTGGCCAAGCCTTGTCGCGGCCCGGCAGGTGCAAAAGGCTTGCGCGCAATGGCTGAAACTACCCCCGCCAGGCAACAGACACAGCAGCACGATCGGTTCGCTGGATTGCAACAAACGCAGCAATCCGACGCTGGCAGTGTCGGCATCTGTTGTCGTGGTGGGTGGAGGTTCGGACAAGCCTGACGCGTGGGTGAAAGAGGGGCCGGGAAGATACCCGGTGATTAACGGTTGATCCGGATCGCCTTCGATAAAGCTCACCAGTACCTGCGCGCCTTCTCTCAACGGCTTGGCATGCGCGCCGCCCAACTCCGGCGCCAATGGCAGCCAACAGTGGCTGGGCGCAGCGCCTTCGCCCTGATAGACCCAGTCAAATTGCACGGCAACGGGCCTGGTTGAATCGGGTTGCGGCTCATCGACATCGACCACCCACGCCCGCTGCAGGCTGTGCATCCTGGGGTTCATGACCGAATGAGGCGCCGCAAGCGGTACCGCCCCGGCAACGTGGATCTTGTTGCCGTAGGCAAACCCCGGTGTCTGCCCACCCTGATGCTCGACCTGGATCAGCAGCCAGCGACGGTTCCAGTCCGTACACGGATGGCCGGACAGCAGAACCCGCTGGCCGCTGCGCAACGTGGTCAAATTCGTCTGACCTTCGCCCGCCTGCGTGTTGCCTTGAACCTTGAAGCGGCGCACCCCAGGCTGTTCGGGGTCGGGTGCAAAAACCATCTCGGCGCCCTGCTGAAAGGGCCCCTGCCTATCACCAACTACCAGACAGTGCCCGCGCGGGTGATGCTCGAAGTGGTAATGGAGCCGTTCCTGGGCACACAGGCGCTGGAGAAACTGCAGATCCGATTCCCGGTACTGCGTACAGAAATCACGCGGCGGGTAATCGCCGCTCAAATCAAAGCGCCGATTCTTACCGGTAATGCCATGCTCCTTGAGCACCTGGGCGAGGATTTCGGGCACTGAACGGTTGCTGAAGATGCGCTGGCTGAAACGCTGGGCCAGGCAAGCCAGTTTCGGCTTCA
Organism: Pseudomonas sp. FSL W5-0299; assembly: GCF_005930655.1. Taxonomy (NCBI): domain Bacteria; kingdom Pseudomonadati; phylum Pseudomonadota; class Gammaproteobacteria; order Pseudomonadales; family Pseudomonadaceae; genus Pseudomonas; species Pseudomonas sp. FSL W5-0299. Next base: position 127,223 of record NZ_RXHX01000015.1, on the reverse strand, counting down.
GGCGCACACGGCAAAGCCTGGGCGCAGCACCATGACCCGTCTGGACGAGCTCATGCAACTGCCCGTGAAAACCGGTCCCCGGCGGCCCGAAATGCAAAAAGGCTGGACGGTACAGCAGGCTTGCCAGGTCCAGTGTCGGGTCTTCGATCAGCAGATCCACGTCAAACACAAAGGGTTCGCTGATCGCTTCACTGCCGGTAAAGGCCAAGACCTCAACGGGGTCGGGCAGACCCTCTACATCCAGACGAAATGACGGCTCGTTGACTGGATCGAACATCGGCGATTCTCTACAGGAGGGGCGGCCGGGGATTCTCTCCGAGAGAGTTGGCCGAGTAGAGAGCCGAAGTACAACTTAGGAAATGACCTACGCGAAAAAAGGACCACGTCGCTTGGATAGCGAGGATGTGAGCCATTTCGCTTGAATTCAGGGAGGCGTCCCACCAGGTCATCTGAAATTTCCGCAGCGCGCGGAACATTTTCCGACAACCTGATGAGACCAGTGCCTTACCTCAAGAAGACAGGTAAGACGAACGGGTCAGGCCCAGGCGCAGAGCGTCGAGGAACTGGGTGCGCTCGGCAGCAGTGATGCGCGCACTTGCGCACTTGTCGCGGTAGTGGGTCATCAGCTCTTCCGGCGACAAGTGCACGTAACGCAGCATGTCTTCGATGGTGTCGTGGGTTTCGATACCCGCGTGGTACACGCTGCCGTCGGCGTTCTGGTAGATGTTCACCGAGTCGGTGTCACCGAACAGGTTGTGCATGTCGCCGAGAATTTCCTGGTAGGCGCCGACCAGGAAGATACCCAGCAGGTAGTCCTCGCCTTCGTTCAAACCGTGGACTGGCAGACTGGTTTCGATGCTCTGCTCGTCGACGTATTGCTTGATCTTGCCGTCGGAGTCGCAGGTCAGATCCTGCAGCACGGCGCGGCGCAGCGGCTCTTCGTCGAGACGGTGCAGCGGCAGAATCGGCAGGACCTGGCCGATGGCCCAGGTGTCCGGCAGGCTCTGGAAGACCGAGAAGTTGCAGATGTACTTGTCGGCCAACTTGTCGTTGAGTTCGTCGAGCACCTGACGGTGCGAACGCTGACGCGCCTTCAACGAGTTGTGCAGGCGACGGCACACGGCGAAGTAGCATTGCTCGGCCAGGGCTTTCTCGGCCAGGGTCAGCTTGCCATCGGCGTACTGGGTGGCCACATCGCTCATGTAGTGCGTGGCGCGCCAGTAGGTTTCGGTGACCATCTCGATGTCGGTCGGGCCCAACAGGTCAACCAGCCACTGCACGGTCTCCGGCAGCTCTTCTTTGTTGTCGATCTTCGGCACGTCGTCGTTGTGCTTCTCGACGTCGGTCACTTGCACCACCAGCATGGCGTGGTGAGCGGTCAGCGAGCGGCCGCTTTCGGAGAAGATGTTCGGGTGCGGCAGGCTCTGCGCATCGCAGAACTCCTTGAGCATCCCGACCACGACACCGGCGTAATCGTCCATGTCGTAGTTGATCGAACTGGCGTTGCGCGAGTGCGTACCGTCGTAGTCGACGCCCAGACCGCCACCGACGTCGATGTGGTCAACCGGCAAGCCGAGGTTACGCAGTTCGCCGTAGTAACGAATCGCTTCCTTGAAGCCGTGCTGGTAGTCCGCCAGGTTGGCGATCTGCGAACCCATGTGGAAGTGCAACAGGCGAATGCCTTGATCCAGGCCAGCCGCGCGGAAACGCTCGACCACCGACAACAGCTGCGCCGCCGACAGACCGAACTTGGACTTCTCTCCGCCGGTGTCCGCCCACTTGCTTGAAGCCAGGGACGACAGACGCACGCGCAGGCCGACTTGAGGCTTGACCTTCAGCGAGGCGGCTTCTTCGATCACCAGGCCGACTTCGGATTCTTTCTCGATCACGATGAACACGTTGTGGCCCAGCTTCTGGCCCATCAGCGCCAGTCGGATGAACTCGCGGTCCTTGTAACCGTTGCAAACGATGGTGCCGCCCTTTGGCGCCAGGGCCAATACGGCCAGCAGCTCAGGCTTGGAGCCGGCTTCCAGGCCGATGGACACATCCTGGGTGGCGATGATGTTTTCGATCACCGCTTCCTGCTGGTTCACCTTGATCGGGTACAGCGCGGTGTACTTGCTCTGGTATTCCAGGCGCTCGATGTTGGCATCGAACGCGCCGGTCAGCTGACGCACGCGGTCTTGCAGAATGTCAGGGAAACGCACCAGCAGCGGCAAGGACAGGCCGCTTTTGCGCAGCTGGTCGACTTGCTCGAAGAGGTCGATAGGCGAACTGGTCGGACCGTTCGGACGAACTTCGACGCGACCGGCGTCATTGATCGCGAAATACCCGGCCCCCCAATGGCGAATCCCGTAAACACTGCGGCTGTCCGCAACTGTCCATTGGCTGCCATCGTCTTTGCGTGTGCGTCGTACGGACATTGAAGTCCCCTATAAAGAAGTCATAGAGCGTCGCCTGGGTTCAGGCCGGCGCAGTCTAAAGAATGAAAATGACGATTAGCCTGCATGTAAGGGCCATAGACCTCACATTCAGCGCTGAGTTTAGAAACCGGTCAGAACAGGCTCTGTGAAAACCATGTAGGCGACGCCAGGCCAGAGTTGAATCAGGACTGGATCAAGCCGAGGGTGGTTTTCACAGAGGCTGCTAGCCGCCGGACTTCTTCGCTTTGAAACCCAGCTTGATCAGTTCAGCCAAGAGTAGCTCGACATGATCGCCCTGGATTTCGATGATTCCGTCTTTCAACGCCCCCCCGGTGCCACAGCGTTTCTTCAACGTGGTGGCCAGGTCCTTGAGCGCTTCTTCCGCCAACGGCACGCCGGTGATGGTGGTCACCGTCTTGCCGCCACGCCCCTTGCTTTCGCGACGCACGCGAGCGATGCCGTCGCCAGCCGGGATAACGGTCTGTTTGCAGATGCAGGCGTCCACCGGTTTACTGCAATCCGGGCAATGACGACCTGCGTCGGTGGAAAATACCAGGCCACCAAGGGCGGCGAAGGATGCGGCTTTTTTGGCCACCGGCAATCCTCTTGGGAGGACAAAGACTGGTCGCGGCAACTTGGGAAGCTGCCATCGACCGCGAAGCCCCACTCAGGCAGGGGCAGCGCTACTGGGCCAGACAACGCTGGCTCAGTTTGAAAAGGTCGCGCAGTGTAACGGCAAAAAGCCGACTTGCTAAGAGCCAATCGGCGCCAATTTACTGCTCTTTTGCGACGCCCTTCCCAAGGGCGCGCAGATAACGCTTCAACGCGGCCAGGGAGTCCGGGCAATAAGGCTTTTGCTGGATTTCCAGCATGACCTGCTCGATGGGGATGAAACGCGCTTCCAGCACCTCTTCCGGCTGCAGGATCAAATGGCCGTCCCACACCGCCGAAAACGCCGAACACCAGAGACGATTGCCGGTGTCCTCGAAGAAGAAGTGATCATGGGCGGTCAACTCCACACCGCTCACGCCCAACTCTTCTTCCAGCTCACGGGCAGCCGATTCGACGTACGTCTCGGTGGCGAGCACCATGCCGCCCGCCGCCACATCCCAGTAACCGGGGTAAATGGCTTTGCTCAGGGTTCGACGGTGAACGCACAGTTCACCGACCGAGTTGAACAGCATGATGTAGGTGCCACGCCCGATCAGCCCCCGCTCGCGCAGGTCAGAACGGACCAGGGCGCCGAGCAGGTTGTCCTGTTCGTCGACCCAGGCGATGTGTTCGGCATCCGAGGCCGCGCGATGGGCAGCCTCTTTGGCGTTATCGACCATGACTCAGCCCTGATTGAGCAATTGACGCAGATCGATCACTGCCGCGTTGGCACGGGAGATGTAGTTGGCCATGACCAGCGAATGGTTGGCCAGCACACCGAAGCCGCTGCCGTTGAGGATCATCGGGCTCCAGACCGGCTCTTGCGAGGCTTCCAGCTCACGAATGATCTGACGCACGCTGACCGTGGCGTTCTTCTTGGCCAGCACATCGGCGAAATCGACTTCGATGGCGCGCAGCAAATGGGACAGCGCCCAAGCCTGGCCGCGGGCTTCATAGAACACGTTATCGATCTGCATCCACGGGGTTTCGACGATTTCTTCATCGACCTGTGGCACCTGACCCGGCGCCAGGACTTCGGTTTTCAGCGCGGTGTTGAGCTTGACTCGGCCCACGCTGGCCGACAGCCGTTGCGACAGCGAACCCAGACGGGTGCCGACATCGCCCAGCCAGTTGTTCAGGTTGTCGGCGCGGGCATAGAACAGCGCACTTTTCTGACTCGGATCGGACAGGCGCACCTGGTAACGGCTCAGGGAATTGATGCCTTCCTGGTATTCGGACTCACTGGAGGGCAGCACCCAGCTCTTGTTGTCGAAGTTGAAACGCGGCTCGGCCTTGGCCAGGTCAGCGTCTTCGGTGGACTGCGACTGAGAACGGGCGAAGTCCTTACGCATTGCACGACTCAGGTCGCGAACCTGGACCAGCACGCCATATTCCCAGCTCGGCGTATTGTCCATCCACAGACCCGGCGGGAAACGGTCGTTGGAAATATAGCCACCTGGCTTGCTCAGCAATGTACCAGCGACGGTCTTGAGGGTTTCCACCGTGGTGTACCCGACCACCATTTGCTTGCCTTCTTTCTCGGCCGCCACTTGCGCATTCTGTTGAACCGGGAACAGTGCCGGCTCCTGGCTCCAATACCAGCCCAGCCCGATCGTCACCAGCAGGTAAAGGCCAATCAGCGTCGCCAGCGCCCGGCTGAACAACAGGCCGCCGACGTAACTGCGGGTGGCCGATTTCGGTTCAGCGGCACGTTCAGGCGCGCTGCCCGCGCGATTCTTCCAGTCCAGCATGGCGATATCCTTTCAATCACTTGAGTTCATCGGTTCGACCACAACCCTACGCCATCGTGCCTCGTTTGCCGCGCATTAAATCCTGCGGGAAATGGCGGGACTTACAATGACCGCGATCAGGGGCCACTATAAATGAAGCACAGCCGCGAGCCTATGCGACCATCCAGTCAGAAACTGAATAAGGCCGCTTTGCAGATTATTGACACACGATGCTCATGGGATTGAAAAGAGGTGCTAGCATAGAGCCACCAGTCGATCTCAGCATGCACCCTAACTAGTAGTCAGGATATGACCGAGCCAGAAGACCCCAGCCGTGAGCGCCTCAAGCACCACTTTGCCCAGCGGGTAATTCATCAGGCACGTCAGATTCTTGAGATATGGCAGCGCCTGCAACGCAGCGAGTGGTCCAACACCGATTTGTCGGAACTGAGCGAGGCCAACCTGCGCCTGCTGCGCTTTGCCGAACGTTTCGAACAACCGGAACACACGCAACTGGCGCGTCACATCGGCCAGTCGCTGGAGGCTGTCGACGCCAATCGCGGACGCCTGAGCAGTGGCCTGATCACCGACCTCAATCGCTTGATGCAGCGTCTGTCGCGCACCGGCCTGCGCCACGGCGATCAGCTCGAACAAACCTTTCTGCCACCGCTGCGCAAGCCGATCTACGTGATGTTGCAGGATCACGACCGCGCCGAGCGCCTGGCCAAGCAGCTGGAATTTTTCGGGCTCAGCGCCCAATCCCTGGACAGCGTTGCGGCGTTTCGCTCCTCTATGATCGAACGCCTGCCCGCCGCCATCGTCATGGACGTGGACTTCAGTGGCGCCGGCATCGGCCTGAAACTGGCCGCCGAAGCCCAGGTCGGACTGGATGAGCCTTTACCGCTGTTGTTCTTCAGCTTGCTCGAAACAGACACCCCGACCCGCCTCGCCGCCGTGCGCGCCGGTGGCCAGGAATTTCTCACCGGCACCCTCGAAGCCTCGAGCCTGCTGGAGAAGATCGAAGTCCTGACCTGTGTCGCCCAGTACGAACCTTATAAAGTGCTGATCATCGACGACTCCCGCGCTCAGGCCTTGCACACCGAGCGCCTGCTGAACAGCGCCGGAATCGTCACGCGCACCCTGATCGACCCGATTCAGGCCATGGCCGAACTGGCGGACTTTCAGCCGGACCTGATCATCCTCGACATGTACATGCCGACCTGCACCGGCACGGAACTGGCCAAGGTGATCCGGCACAACGACCGCTACGTGAGCGTACCGATCATTTACCTGTCCGCCGAAGACGATCTGGACAAGCAACTCGACGCCATGAGCGAAGGCGGCGACGACTTCCTGACCAAACCGATCAAGCCGCGGCACCTGATCACCACTGTGCGCAACCGCGCGGCGCGGGCACGCAATCTGAAAGCACGGATGGTGCGCGACAGCCTGACCGGTTTGTACAACCACACCCACATCCTGCAATTGCTCGAGGACTGCAGCTTCCGCGCCCGCCGCGAGAGCAAGCCGTTGAGTTTTGCGATGCTCGACATCGACCACTTCAAACGGGTCAACGACAGCCACGGCCACCCCATGGGCGACCGGGTCATCAAGAGCCTGGCGCTGTTTCTCAAGCAGCGGTTGCGCAAAACAGACTTCATCGGCCGCTACGGTGGCGAGGAATTCGCCATCGTCATGCCGGACACCGATCTCGAAGCGGCCCACAGAGTGCTCGATGAAATCCGTCAGCGGTTTGCCGAAATCCACTACCCGGCCCAGCCCCAGGATTTGTGGTGCACGTTCAGCGCCGGGGTAGTGGAGCTGTGCGACCACTCCGACAGCCTGATGATGGCCAGCCAGGCGGACGAAGCGCTGTACCGCGCCAAGGACGGTGGACGTAACCGCGTGCAGGCTGCGCGGACGTCAAAGCAAAGTGCCACTTTTTCATCGGAATGGACCCATTCGGTCATAACCCTGTAACAGAAACGCAATAACTTCAGGCGCTTACCATTCTGCCGTTGGTAGACCCGCGATGCGCCTGAAGCTGCTGACCAATCTCAACACCCTCCTTTTAGTCGCCGTGTGCGTGGCCCTTGGCGCGACGCTCTGGTGGTCGCAAAAAGCCCTCGAACGCCCCTATCTGCTGATGGAGCGTTACCTCGGTTTGTCCCAGCAATTTCAAAATGAAGTGGCGCGCAACGTCGAGGATTATCTCGCCAGCGGCGATGCCCTGCGCCTGAGCAGCGCCAGCCAGGCCATCGACAGCCTGCAAAAGGAACTCGGTGAATTACCGCCAGCCCTGGCCGACACCTTGCGTCCGAGCCTGTCGAACCTGAGTGAATTCAGCAAGACCGACCTGCTGGCTGCCGGCAAACTTGCCGGGGACCCTCAAGCCTTGCTGCTGCAAGCTGAACGTGAACTCGGCGCCAGCCTCGATCAGCTCAGCCAATACGCCAGCGGGAACGCAGCGTACCTCGCGCCCTTGCTCGCCGCGTCCCAGCACCTGGGCAAACTGTCGCTGGCGCGGGACAAACTGGTCAGCAGCGGTCGCAGTGAACTGGCCGCCGATGTCGAACGCGAAGTCGCCAGCATTCGTGCGCAGTCCGAGCTGATAGGCGCCTTGCCGCTGCTCGGGGTGGCCGCCAGCAGCGAATCCGGCACCGATGATTTCGCCGCGATGATGGGGCTGGAGAACACCGAAAAAACCGTCGCCGAAGATGCCGGTGTCGCCCTCAAACGGGAACTCAACAGCTTGCTGACGCGTTACCCCGCTGAACTGGCGCGCACTCGCGAGCAAATCCAGAAACGCACCGACCTCAGCACCGCGACGCACCTGAAGATCGCCGACGTACAGCAGGCCATTGCCGGACTGGAGCCGGTGGTCCGCGCCCAGCACGGGCAGATCCAGGGCGAAGTACGCTTGATGCAAGGCGTGATGATCGGCCTGATTCTGCTGATCGCCTTGTTGATCGACACCTTGCAACGCAAGCTGGCCCGGACACTGACCAACCTCGCCCCGGCCCTGTCGACCTGGGCCGAAGGCGACTTCAGCCAGGAAATTCAATTGGGCAAGACCAATCGCGAACTGCATGACATTGAAGCCTCGCTCAACCGCTTGCGCGCGTACCTGGCGGACCTGGTCGGGACTATTCGTCTCAATGCCGAGCAGGTCGCCGGCAGTAGCCGCACTTTGGCCGAGTTGAGCAACGACTTGCACAGCGGTGCCGAGCATCAGGCCGGCGACACCGCGCTGATCCGCGATTCTCTCGGCGAACTGGAAGCAACGATCCAACAAGTTGCTGGCGATGCCAGCCAGGCCGCCGACGCCAGTCGTCATGCCGGAATCGCGGTCGAGCATGGCCAGAAAGTTATTGGTCTGAGCCTCACCGGCCTGCATGCGCTGGTGGGTGAAGTGCAAGGCAATGCGCAGATGATCGAACACCTGGCAGAAGAATCGGCGACCATCGGCGGCGTGCTGACGGTCATCCGCTCGATTGCCGACCAGACCAACCTGCTGGCCCTGAACGCCGCCATCGAAGCCGCCCGCGCCGGGGAAATGGGTCGTGGGTTTGCGGTGGTGGCGGAAGAGGTTCGCTCATTGGCGCAACGCACGGCCGGGGCCACCGCAGAGATCCAGACCTTGATCGCCGGCCTGCAAACCGCCGCGCGGCAATCGGTGGAAGGCATGCGCGCCCAGGTCGAACACGCCGAAGCCACGGCCAATCAGGCTCAGGCTGCCGACGGTGCATTGGATAAAATCGTCGGGGCGATCCAGACCATTTCCGACACCGCCGTGCGCATTGCCGATGTCACTGCGCAGCAGAGTGGTGCGGTCAGTGAGATCCGTGATCACAGCGAACGTATCCACAAGCTGGGTGGGGATAATTTGTTGCGCATTGGCGAGGGGCGCGTGCAAGGGGAGAACCTGCTGGTGCTGGGCGCACGCTTGCATACCGCCGTTCAAGCCTTCCGCGTCTGATAGACCGCCATGCCTCGCTCCTACAGGGGCGGGGCAATCCGCGCGACTGTCCGCTATCATGCCCCCAATTCCGATACGCGAGATTGTCATGCGCCGTTTGCTCTGCCTGCTGCTTTTAGTGCTCGCCCTGCCGGCAAACGCCGCCGGGTTGCTGGAGAGTCGACCCAGTTCCACCCTGGGCTCGATCAACAACAGTGCCGACTTCCTGCCGGTGCGCGAGGCATTTCAGCTGAGCCTGGTCGACAGCACGCCGCAATCGATCAAGCTGCGTTTTGTCGCCACCGAGGGTTACTACCTCTATCGACACCGCTTTCAGTTTCGCGCCGAACCGGCCGAAGTTGGCCTTGGCGCGGCGCAATTGCCCAAGGGCGAACAAAAGCACGATGAGTACTTTGGCGACGTCGAGGTCTATCACGGCGTGCTCGACGTCGAAGTGCCGCGCACCGATCCCCGCGCCTTCACGCTGGCCGTGACCTATCAGGGCTGCGCCGACAAAGGCCTGTGTTATCCGCCCGAAACCGAACGACTGAACATAGATGGTATTGGCGCAACGATGCCCGCCACGGCCCAGAGCTGGAGCTGGCGCGAGCTCGCCTTGTTCTTCCTTGCGGGTCTGGGCCTGACCTTCACCCCGTGCGTACTGCCGATGCTGCCGATCCTCTCCGGCGTGGTGTTGCGCGGCCAGATCGGTGGGTTGCGCGGTTTTAATCTGTCGCTCGCGTATGTATTGCCCATGGCCGCCTGCTTCGCCCTGCTGGGTGCGTTGATGGGAATGTTCGGCGCCCAGCTCAACCTTCAGGCGCGTCTGCAATCGGCGTGGGTGCTGGTGCCGTTCGCGATGTTTTTTGCGGTGTTTGCCCTCGCGATGTTTGGCGTGTTCGAACTCAAGCTGCCACATGCCATCAGCAGTCGCCTGGACCGGATCGCCGGGCGTACCGAAGGCGGTTCGTTATGGGGCGCCGCGGTCCTGGGCGTGGTGTCCAGCCTGCTGGTGTCACCTTGCGTCTCGGCGCCGCTGGCCGGTGCATTGCTTTATATCAGCGCCAGCGGCGATGCACTGGGGGGAGGCTTGAAACTGTTCATGCTCGGCCTCGGCATGGGGGCGCCGTTGTTACTCGTGGCCACCGGCGGCGCAGCCTGGCTGCCGAAAAGCGGGCCGTGGCTGGTCTATGTAAAAAATGCCATTGGCGTGTTGTTGCTGGGATTGGCAATCGGGCTGGTCAGTCGCGTATTGCCGGGGCAAATCACCTTGCTGCTGATCGGTTTGCTGGCCGGTGGCGTCGGTTTGTTCATGGGCGCGCTGGAATTCGTCTACAAACCGCCACGAAAACGCCTCGGCCAACTGCTCGGGATGTTTCTGCTGTTTTACGCACTGGCCTGTTGGTTCGGGGCGTTCAGCGGGCAGACCGACCCGTTCAACCCGATTGGCCAACCGCGCATCATTGCCGGCACCGAACAGCCGCAAAACACCAGCGCCTGGCAAACCATCAGCACCCCGGCAGACCTGGATCGCGTCCTCGCCGAGGCCAAATCCGCCAATACCCCGCTGCTGCTCGACTGGTACGCCGACTGGTGCATCAGCTGCAAAGTCATCGAACGCGAAGTGCTCAACGACGCCACCGTCATCGAACGCCTGAAAGGCTATCGCCTCGTGCGTTTCGATATCACTGCCAGCAACGCCGAACAACGTGCACTGCTTGATCGCTACAAACTGTTCGGCCCTCCGGCCCTGATGTTTTTCGGCAAGGACGGTGTCGAACGCGCCGATGTGCGAGTGATCGGCGAGATCAGCGCGACAGACTTCGCCGAACGTGTTGCGAAAGCAAATGACCGGATTTAACAGGCCGGTCACATATTTCGCGCAAACATCGGCCATCGTGCTGGCTTTTGCATAGAACTGGACAGTCACAAAGGCTTTGCGGCATAGTCGCCGGGTTCTGACAACTGCACACAGATAACAAGGAACAGCAGATGGCGACGCTATTGGTTCTGCACGGACCCAACCTGAACTTGCTCGGCACCCGCGAACCGGGCACCTATGGCGCTACGACACTGGCGCAGATCAACCAGGACCTGGAACGCCGTGCCCGTGAAGCCGGCCATCATCTGCTGTACCTGCAAAGCAACGCCGAGTACGAATTGATTGACCGCATCCACGCCGCAAAAGGCGAAGGTGTGGACTTCATTCTGATCAACCCAGCAGCTTTTACGCACACAAGTGTCGCATTACGTGACGCGCTGCTGGCGGTGAGCATCCCATTCATCGAAGTGCATTTGTCTAACGTGCACAAACGCGAACCTTTCCGCCATCACTCTTACTTCTCCGACGTAGCGGTGGGAGTGATCTGCGGCCTTGGCGCCAGCGGTTATCGACTGGCCCTGGAGGCCGCCCTGGAACAGCTTGAACAACAAGCTATACGCCCCTGACCGACCCTTGGGAGTTGATGATTCATGGATATCCGTAAAGTTAAGAAACTGATCGAACTGCTGGAAGAGTCCGGCATCGACGAGCTCGAGATCAAGGAAGGCGAAGAGTCCGTACGCATCAGCCGTCATAGCAAGACCCCGGCTCAGCAGTTCTACGCACCGGCTCCGATGCATGCACAGGCGCCTGCGCCAGTGGCTGCTGCTCCGGTTGCCGCTGCAGCGCCTGCGGCTCCCGTCGCGCCAGTGCTGAACGGCACCGTTGCCCGTTCGCCGATGGTCGGCACCTTCTATCGCAAATCTTCGCCAAGCTCGCCGTCCTTCGTTGAAGTCGGCCAGACCGTGAAGAAAGGCGACACTCTGTGCATCGTCGAAGCCATGAAGATGATGAACCACATCGAAGCTGAAACCAGCGGTGTGATCGAATCCATCCTCGTCGAAGACGGCCAGCCGGTTGAGTACGACCAACCGCTGTTCACCATCGTTTGAAACGCGGAGAAACTTTGATGACTGCGAAGTTGGAAAAAGTTCTGATCGCCAACCGCGGTGAGATTGCCCTGCGGATCCTGCGTGCCTGCAAAGAGATGGGCATCAAGACTGTCGCCGTTTACTCCAAGGCCGACAAAGAGCTGATGCACCTGGGCCTGGCAGACGAATCCGTCTGCATCGGTCCGGCCTCGGCCGCCCACTCTTACCTGCACATTCCGGCCATCATCGCCGCGGCCGAAGTGACCGGCGCCACCGCCATTCACCCAGGCTACGGTTTCCTTGCGGAAAACGCTGATTTCGCTGAACAGGTCGAGAACTCCGGCTTCGCGTTCATTGGCCCGAAAGCCGACACCATTCGCCTGATGGGCGACAAGGTATCGGCCAAGCACGCCATGATCGCTGCTGGCGTTCCAACCGTTCCGGGGTCCGACGGCCCGTTGCCTGAAGACGAAGAAACCGCTTTGCGCATCGGTCGCGAAGTCGGTTACCCGGTGATCATCAAAGCCGCTGGCGGCGGTGGTGGTCGCGGCATGCGCGTTGTGCATAAAGAAGAAGACCTGATCTCCTTCGCCAAACTGACCCGCACCGAAGCAGGCGCGGCGTTCGGTAACCCGATGGTCTATCTGGAAAAATTCCTGACTAACCCACGTCACGTGGAAGTCCAGGTGCTTTCCGACGGCCAGGGTCACGCCATCCATCTGGGCGACCGCGATTGCTCGCTGCAACGTCGTCACCAGAAGGTTCTCGAAGAAGCGCCGGCACCGGGCATCGATGAGAAGGCACGGGCTGAAGTCCTCGCACGCTGCGTCAAGGCTTGCATCGACATCAACTACCGTGGCGCGGGTACTTTCGAGTTCCTGTACGAGAACGGCGCGTTCTATTTCATCGAAATGAACACCCGCGTTCAGGTTGAGCACCCGGTTTCGGAAATGGTCACTGGCATCGACATCGTCAAGGAGATGCTCAGCATCGCCGCTGGCAACAAGCTGTCGTACACCCAGGAAGACGTGGTTATCCGCGGCCATGCCCTGGAATGCCGGATCAACGCCGAAGACCCGAAAACCTTCATGCCGAGCCCAGGCACGGTCAAGCATTTCCACGCTCCAGGCGGCAACGGCGTTCGCGTCGATTCGCACCTGTACAGCGGTTATGCCGTTCCGCCGAACTACGATTCGTTGATCGGCAAGCTGATCACCTACGGCGCAACCCGTGACGAAGCATTGGCGCGCATGCGCAATGCGCTGGACGAAATCGTTGTCGACGGGATCAAGACCAACATCCCGCTGCACCGCGACCTGGTCCGCGATGAAGGCTTCTGCAAAGGTGGTATCAACATCCACTACCTGGAACACAAGCTGGCTGGCGACAAGCATTAAGCTTTAGCCCGTCCAACAAAGCCGCCTTCGGGCGGCTTTGTTGTTTCTGGAGGTTACAACTCCTGCAGGAGCGAGGTTTGCCCGCAAACCATACGCCGAGGTATTGCAGACTCACCGCGTCATCGCGCTTCGCGGGCAAGCCTCGCTCCTACAAACTGCATACCAGTGTCGGCCTTGTCGTCTTCTGCCGCGCGCTCGCGTAAACTTGCGCGCTTCTCGCAGCCCGCTAGGCTGCAATCAATATTTTTCAAAGGTGCCCGCCATGCCTTGGCTGCAAGTCCGTCTCGCCATCAGCCCAGAACAAGCCGAAACCTACGAAGACGCTTTCCTTGAAGTGGGCGCCGTGTCGGTGACGTTCATGGACGCCGAAGATCAGCCGATCTTCGAACCTGAACTCAACACCACGCCGTTATGGTCGCACACTCATCTGCTGGCCCTGTTCGAAGGCGGCACTGAAGCGGCCAGTGTGCTGGCTCATCTTGAGTTGCTGACCGGCAGCCCGCTGCCCGAGCATCACAGCGAAGTCATCGAAGACCAGGACTGGGAACGCAGCTGGATGGACGACTTCCAGCCAATGCGCTTCGGTCAACGCCTGTGGATCGTCCCAAGCTGGCACGCTGCCCCTGAACCCGACGCTGTGAACATTCTGCTCGACCCGGGCCTGGCGTTCGGCACCGGCACCCACCCGACCACTGCACTGTGCCTGGAATGGCTCGATGGTCAGGACCTCAAGGACTGCCACGTCCTCGACTTCGGTTGCGGCTCGGGGATTTTGGCGATTGCCGCCCTGCTGCTGGGCGCCAAGGAAGCCGTCGGCACCGACATCGACGTGCAGGCGCTGGAAGCTTCCCGCGACAACGCCGGGCGCAACAATATTGCCGACGCGCTCTTCCCGCTGTACCTGCCGGAAGATCTGCCACAGGTTCAAGCCGATGTGCTGGTGGCCAACATTCTGGCCGGACCGCTGGTGTCCCTGGCGCCGCAATTGTCCAGCCTGGTCAAGCCTGGCGGTCGTCTGGCGTTGTCGGGCATCCTCGCCGAGCAAGGCGAAGAAGTCGCCAAAGCCTACGCTCAAGACTTCGATCTGGACCCGATCGCCAATCGCGATGGCTGGGTGCGCATCACTGGCCGTCGGCGCTAGAATGAACGCCTGCATAAACCGGATCGCCGCATGACCGACAGCTTCGTCACCCAGTGCCCGCATTGCCAAACCAGCTTCCGCGTCAGCCATGCTCAATTGAGCGTGGCCCGTGGAGTGGTTCGTTGCGGCTCGTGCTTGCAGGTGTTCAACGCCGCCAAGCAGCTGCTTGAGCAACGGGGCGCCAAGGAAACTGTCCAACCGGTAGCCCCGGCCATTGTCGAACCGCCGGTACCGCGCGCCATCAGCCAAAAGCAATGGTCCGCCGCCGAAATGGATCTGGACAGCCTGGACCTGGACGAAGAACTCGCCCGGCTCGAACAGCGGGAAATCCAGCCCACCACGGAATTCGGCCAGCACCGCGAAAACGGTCTCAGTGCTCGCCGCGACTCTGTCGAGCACGACGATGAACCCTGGTCCGACAGTCTCTTCAGCGAATCGGCGGCCGATCGTGCCCAGGCGGTCGAAGCCGAACCTCGGGAAACGCAGCCAGTACCGAGCAAGCACTCGCGCACCGAACCGTCATTCTCGCTGGAACCGGTTGATCTGGACGACGAGCCCCAGGTGCCGCAACTGCGCCTGAATGATCCGCTCGACACGCCCCTGCACCATGATCGCCTGTCGGCAACCGATGCACCTGACAACGACCTGCCCCCGATCGCCCCTCTGCGCAAGCGACACGAACGCAGCGAGTCGACCGAACGTGCCGACGCCCTGCAGGACCTGACCGACGATCCGCTGCAACTGGATTGGCAAAAACGTCGCTCCCCCTGGGGCCGACGGCTTTTCTGGCTGCTGCTGGTCCTGATCGGTGCCGGTGCTCTCGCCGGCCAATACATCGCTTACCACTTCGACGAACTGGCGCGCCAGGATCAATACCGTCCATGGTTCCAGCAACTGTGCCCGCAAGTCGGCTGCACGGTGCCGTCGAAAGTTGATATCGCGAAAATCAAAAGCAGCAACCTGGTGGTCCGCAGTCACCCTGAGTTCAACGGTGCACTGGTGGTCGATGCGATCATTTACAACCGCGCGCCCTTCTCCCAGCCCTTCCCGCTGCTGGAACTGCGTTTCGCCGACCTTAACGGCCACCTGATCGCCAGCCGGCGCTTCAAACCCGGCGAGTACCTCAACGGCGACCTCGAAGGCCTGGCAGAGATGCCGCCGCAAACGCCGATCCACATCGCACTGGATATCCTTGATCCAGGCTCCAAAGCGGTGAATTACAGCCTGAGCTTTCATTCGCCCGAGTGAAACGCTTCAGTGTTACGGCATTGACGGCATATTTCTGACTTTGACCGCTCATACCAAACCGCTGGCGATAACAGAATTACTGTTCAGATTTTGTTCAATTCAGCCTTTATCCAGTCATCGAGAGCGGGTATCATGCCAACCCTTTTTCGAACTCTCATGATCCGGCCCCACAACAGGGAAGTCCTATGTCGGCGGTACGCATCGGTCCATATACATTGCACAACGGCTTGATCCTCGCCCCCATGGCGGGCGTCACCGACCAGCCCTTTCGTCAGCTGTGCAAGCGACTGGGCGCAGGGCTTGTAGTCTCGGAAATGGTCACCAGCGACATGAGCTTGTGGAACACCCGCAAATCGCGGATGCGCATGATCCACGAAGGTGATCCCGAGCCCCGCTCGGTCCAGATCGCCGGGGGTGATGCACAGATGCTGGCGGATGCGGCCCGGGCCAACGTCGAACTGGGCGCACAGATTATTGACATCAACATGGGCTGTCCGGCGAAGAAGGTCTGCAACAAGGCCGCCGGTTCCGCGCTGTTGAAGGATGAAGCATTGGTGACCGAGATCCTGCAAGCCGTCGTGGCTGCGGTTGATGTGCCGGTCACCTTGAAGATCCGCACCGGCTGGGACCGGGACAACAAGAACGGTCTGACGGTGGCGAAGATCGCCGAGCAAGCGGGCATTACGGCGTTGGCGGTTCATGGCCGCACCCGTGCCGACCTGTACACCGGTGAAGCCGAGTACGACACCATTGCCGCGATCAAGCAGGCGGTGTCGATGCCGGTCTTTGCCAACGGCGACATCGATTCACCCGAGAAGGCCCGGTACGTGCTCGATGCGACCGGTGCCGATGGCCTGCTGGTAGGCCGGGCCGCCCAGGGGCGGCCGTGGATTTTTCGTGAGATCGATCATTTCCTGCGTACTGGCGAAAAACTTCCGGCGCTGGAATTGATCGAGGTGGAACGCATTCTGCTAGAGCATCTGGCTGCACTGCACGTCTTCTACGGAGACGTGATGGGCGTCCGTATCGCTCGAAAGCATGTGGGCTGGTATCTCGCAACCTTGCCGGGCGCCAGGGAGTTTCGCGCCCACTTCAATCGTTTGGAAGATACGGAAGCACAATGCGCCAACGTTCAGGGCTTCTTCGCCGAACGTTACAAGAGCCTGACAGGGGACGGAGAAGGGGTGGCCGCATGACGATGATGACCGAGACTTTAGTGAGTGGAACAACACCCGTGAGCGACAACGTGAATTTGAAACAGCACCTCAATACGCCGAGCGAAGAAGGTCAGACCCTTCGCGGGAGTGTCGAGAAGGCGCTGCACAATTATTTCGCCCACCTTGAGGGCGCTGCCGTCACGGATGTGTACAACCTGGTGCTCTCCGAAGTCGAGGCGCCCCTGCTCGAGTGCGTGATGAACTACGTCAAGGGCAACCAGACCAAGGCCAGCGAGCTGCTCGGGTTGAACCGAGGCACGCTGCGCAAGAAACTCAAGCAGTACGATTTGCTGTAAGCATTCAATCAAACCAGAAAGGCGCCCGCGTAAAAACGGTCGCCTTTTTGCTGACTCCTTTGCTTTTGATGGAAATTGAAATGACCGACCAGACTACCCGCCTGCCGATCCGCCGCGCCTTGATCAGCGTTTCCGACAAGACCGGGATCCTCGAATTCGCCAAAGAGCTTGAAGCCCTGGGCGTCGAGATCCTCTCCACCGGCGGAACGTTCAAGCTGCTGCGCGACAACGGTGTTGCCGCAGTGGAAGTCGCGGACTACACCGGTTTCGCAGAAATGATGGACGGTCGGGTGAAAACCCTGCACCCGAAAATCCACGGCGGGATCCTCGGTCGTCGTGGTATCGACGACGCCATCATGAACGAGCACGGCATCAAGCCGATCGACCTGGTCGCGGTCAACCTGTACCCGTTCGAAGCCACCATCAACAAGCCAGGCTGTGACCTGCCAACCGCCATCGAGAACATCGACATCGGCGGCCCGACCATGGTCCGCTCGGCGGCAAAAAACCATAAAGACGTGGCCATCGTGGTCAATGCCAGCGACTACGCCAGCGTCCTTGAAAGCCTCAAGGCTGGCGGCCTGACCTACGCTCAGCGTTTCGACCTGATGCTCAAGGCCTTCGAACACACCGCGGCCTACGACGGCATGATCGCCAACTACATGGGCACCGTGAACCAGGCCGCTGACACCCTCTCGACCTCCGGTCGCAGCGAGTTCCCGCGCACCTTCAACAGCCAGTTCGTCAAGGCTCAGGAAATGCGCTACGGCGAGAACCCGCACCAGAGCGCGGCGTTCTACGTGGAAGCCAAGCCTGCCGAAGTCGGTATCGCCACCGCGACCCAACTGCAGGGCAAAGAGCTGTCGTACAACAACGTGGCCGACACCGACGCCGCGCTGGAATGCGTGAAAAGCTTCGTCAAGCCGGCTTGCGTGATCGTCAAGCACGCCAATCCGTGCGGCGTTGCGGTCAGCCCGGACGCAGAAGGCGGTATCCGTCAGGCTTACGAACTGGCTTACGCCACCGACACCGAGTCGGCGTTCGGCGGCATCATCGCCTTCAACCGCGAGCTGGATGCTGAAACCGCCAAGGCCATCGTCGAGCGTCAGTTCGTCGAAGTGATCATCGCCCCTAGCGTCAGCGAAGAAGCCCGCGCCATCGTGGCGGCCAAAGCCAATGTGCGCCTGCTGGCCTGCGGCGAGTGGTCGGCTGATCGCGCCGCTGCCTGGGACTACAAACGCGTCAACGGCGGTTTGCTGGTACAGAGCCGCGACATCGGCATGATCAGCGCCGACGACCTGAAAGTCGTGACCAAGCGTGCCCCGACCGAGCAGGAAATCAACGACCTGATCTTCGCCTGGAAAGTCGCCAAATACGTTAAATCCAACGCCATTGTCTACGCCAAGAACCGTCAGACCATCGGCGTCGGCGCTGGCCAGATGAGCCGCGTGAACTCCGCCCGTATCGCCGCGATCAAGGCTGAACATGCCGGTTTGCAGGTGGCAGGCTCGGTGATGGCCTCCGATGCGTTCTTCCCGTTCCGCGACGGCCTGGACAACGCGGCCAAGGTCGGTATCACCGCGGTGATCCAGCCGGGTGGCTCGATGCGTGATGCGGAAGTGATTGCCGCTGCTGATGAAGCCGGCATCGCCATGGTCTTCACCGGCATGCGCCACTTCCGTCACTGATCCAACCTGATCGAAATGTGGGAGCGAGCCTGCTCGCGAAGAGGGCGGCACATTCAGCATCGATGTGACTGACACA
This sequence comes from Pseudomonas sp. FSL W5-0299, assembly GCF_005930655.1. NCBI lineage: Bacteria > Pseudomonadati > Pseudomonadota > Gammaproteobacteria > Pseudomonadales > Pseudomonadaceae > Pseudomonas > Pseudomonas sp. FSL W5-0299. The sequence goes on along the minus strand of NZ_RXHX01000015.1, from coordinate 108,485 downwards.
CCGCTTTCGCGAGCAGGCTCGCTCCCACATAAAGCGCTCCAGCAGCGCCTTACAGAATTTGAGGTTTTTGAAATGAATGTTTTGATCATTGGCAGCGGTGGCCGTGAACACGCCCTGGCCTGGAAAGTGGCTCAGGATCCGCGTGTGCAGAAAGTATTCGTTGCCCCGGGCAACGCCGGCACCGCCATTGAAGCCAAGTGCGAGAACGTCGCTATCGACGTGCTGGCCCTCGAGCAGCTTGCAGATTTCGCGGAGAAAAACGTTTCCCTCACCATCGTTGGCCCGGAAGTGCCGCTGGTCGCTGGCGTCGTCGACCTGTTCCGCTCCCGTGGCCTGGATTGCTTCGGCCCGACGGCCGGTGCGGCCCAGTTGGAAGGTTCGAAAGCCTTTACCAAGGACTTCCTGGCTCGCCACAAGATCCCGACCGCCGATTACCAGAACTTCACCGAGATCGAGCCGGCCCTGGCCTATCTGCGTGAAAAAGGTGCGCCGATTGTGATCAAGGCCGATGGCCTGGCCGCCGGTAAAGGCGTGATCGTTGCCATGACCCTGGCCGAAGCAGAAGATGCTGTGCGCGACATGCTCGCGGGCAACGCATTCGGCGAGGCCGGCTCGCGCGTTGTGATCGAAGAATTCCTGGACGGCGAAGAAGCCAGCTTCATCGTCATGGTCGACGGCAAGAACGTACTGCCGATGGCCACCAGCCAGGACCACAAACGCGTCGGCGACGGCGACACCGGCCCGAACACCGGCGGCATGGGTGCCTACTCCCCTGCCCCCGTCGTGACCGCTGAAGTCCACAAGCGCGTCATGGACCTGGTGATCTGGCCGACCGTGCGCGGCATGGCCGATGAAGGCAACGTCTACACCGGTTTCCTGTATGCCGGCCTGATGATCGACAAGGCTGGTAACCCAAAAGTTATCGAGTTCAACTGCCGTTTCGGTGATCCTGAGACCCAACCGGTGATGCTGCGTTTGCAGTCGAGCCTGGTGTTGCTGGTCGAAGCGGCCCTGGCGCAAGCCCTGGACAAGGTCGAAGCGCAATGGGATCCACGTCCGAGCGTCGGCATCGTGCTGGCGGCTGGCGGCTATCCTGGCGACTACGCTAAAGGCGTCGCCATCAACGGCCTGGATGCAGCCGCCGCACTGGAAGGCAAAGTCTTCCACGCCGGCACTGCGCTCAAGGACGGTCAAGTGGTGACCGCCGGTGGTCGTGTGCTTTGCGCTACCGCCATGGGCGCCAGCGTTGATGCTGCCCAGCAACAGGCTTACAAACTGGCGGCAAAGATTGATTGGGAAGGCTGTTTCTATCGCAAGGACATTGGTTACCGTGCCATTGCCCGCGAACGTGGCGAAAATCAGGAATAAGCGATCCGTTCGGCAGGGCTTGTGCTTCAGGCCCTTGCCGGACTGTTCCGGCGCCGCGCATAGTTATAATCTGGCATCAACCTACGAAGGGATTTCGCCGTGCGCTGGCTCAGGATTGCCATAGGTTTCACTGTCACGCTGCTGACCTTGCTCTGCATGCTCCCGGCCCAGGCCACGCAAGGCAGTGGCTGGGCGGTATTGCTTGACGAACAGGGCGACCTGCAGCTGAGCGACATCCGTTCCGCGCGCTACACCAATCAATTCAGCCCCATCGAACTTGACCGCCTCACCGCGGCCGAGCCCGAAGGTGCATTGTGGCTGCGCTTCCGGCTTGCACCCGGCAAGCACGAGCAATTGCTGCGAGTGTTCGCCCCCGACCTGTCGCGCCTCAATCTGTACGTGCTCGACGGCGACACGCTGATCGATCAATTGAACACCGGCACCGGGCAGCCCCAGGCTGACCGTCCCCTGCCCAGCAGCGAATTCATGTTGCCGCTGCCACAAAGCGACAAACCCCTCGACGTCTACCTGCGGCTGGTGTCCGAACACCAGTTACGGCCGTACATCACCCTGCAATCGGCGATCATGACCGCAGCCAATCAGAACCAGATGCTGATTTACGGCCTTCTGTTCGGTTGCCTCGGGATGCTGATCCTGCACAGCCTCGTCCGCTACGCCTATACGCGCTCGCGCAGCAGTCTCTGGCTGGCCGCATGCGAAGCACTGTTGATGCTCAGCCTGCTGCTGTTGCTGAATCTGGCGGGGCCCTGGCTGCCAAACTGGCACGCGGTGCAGACACCCGGCGCCTACCTCGCCCTGCTGCTGACGGCGCCGTGCGGCCTGATGTTCGCCTATCGTTTCTTTGCGCCACTCGGCCCGCACCCGCTGAACAAGCTGCTGCTGGGTGACATTCTGTTCATCGTGATGTGCGGCTTGCTGCTGTTCGTCAATACGCTGCCGCTGAACATCATGACCTACGCCCTGGTCGCCCTGGCAGGTCTGAGCATGTTGTTCGTCAGTGCCTATCACTGGCAAAAAGGTTATCGCCCGGCGCGCCTGTTCGTCGCGGCGATGGTCGTGTTCAACATTGGCACGCTGATCATGTTGCCGGCCCTGCTGGGGCTGACGCTGGTCGCGCCGCAGGGCTTGATCATGACGCTGCTGGGGTTTATCTGCATCAGCGGCGTGCTGATGAGCATTGCGCTGAGCGAACGTCAGCGCAGCATCACCGAAGATCGTTTCAGCGTCAGTCGCGACCTGGCGGCCAGCAATGCCGAGATCAACGCCAAGGCCGAGTTCCTGGCGAAGATCAGCCACGAAATCCGTACCCCGATGAACGGCGTACTGGGCATGACTGAACTGCTGCTGGGCACACCGTTGTCGGTCAAGCAGCGTGACTATGTGCAGACGATCCACAGCGCCGGCAACGAACTGCTGACCCTGATCAACGAGATACTCGACATCTCCAAGCTCGAGTCCGGGCAGATAGAACTGGACGACGTTCAATTCGATCTCAATGCCTTGATCGAAGACTGCCTGAGCATCTTCCGCGCCAAGGCCGAACAGCAGAACGTCGAGCTGATCAGTTTCATCCAGCCGCAAGTGCCACGCGTCATCAGCGGAGACCCGACGCGTCTGCGCCAGACCTTGCTGAGCCTGTTGGAAAACGCCCTGAAGAAAACCGACGAAGGCGAGATCCTGATCGTCGTCGCCCTTGACGAACGCAGCGCCCAACCGCGCCTGCGCATCGCCGTGCAAGACAGCGGCGTGCCGATGGAGGCCGAAGAACGCGACGCACTGATGCACGCCGAGCTGCACAGCAAACATTTCCTCTCGGCAACCAGCCTGGGCGGCAACCTGGGGCTAGTGATTGCCCGTCAGTTGATCCGCCTTATGCAGGGCGAATTCGGCATCAAGATTGGCGCCAACCAAGGCAGCACGTTGTGGCTGACCCTGCCGCTGGACCCTGATCGTCTCGAGCACCCGACCTCCGACCTCGACGGGCCGCTGCAAGGTGCGCGTGTGCTGGTGGTGGACGATAACGACACGTGCCGCAAAGTGCTGGTGCAGCAATGCAGCGCCTGGGGCCTGAACGTCAGTGCCGTGCCGTCCGGTAAAGAGGCACTGGCATTGCTGCGCACCAAAGCTCACCTGCGCGATTATTTCGACGTGGTCCTGCTCGACCAGAACATGCCCGGCATGACCGGCATGCAACTGGCGGCCAAGATCAAGGAAGACCCGAGCCTGAACCACGACATTCTGCTGATCATGCTCACTGGCATCAGCAACGCGCCGAGCAAGATCATCGCGCGCAACTCCGGGATCAAACGCATCCTCGCCAAACCGGTGGCCGGCTACACCCTCAAGACCACCCTGGCGGATGAACTGAACCAGCGCAACAAGGGCCCGACCGTCTCGCCGTACCAGACCTCCGGTCCGACGCTTCCGGTCAAGGTTCCGAGTGATTTCCGCATTCTGGTGGCCGAAGACAACAACATCTCGACCAAGGTGATTCGCGGCATGCTCGGCAAGCTCAACCTGCAACCTGACACCGCCAGCAATGGCGAAGAAGCCTTGCAGGCAATGAAAGCCCAGCGCTATGACCTGGTCCTGATGGACTGTGAAATGCCGATCCTCGATGGCTTCTCTGCCACCCAGCAGTTACGTGCCTGGGAAGTCGGCAACCAGCGGATTCGCACCCCGGTTGTGGCGTTGACCGCGCATATCCTCGCCGAGCACAAAGAACGCGCGCGCCAGGCGGGCATGGACGGGCACATGGCCAAACCGGTCGAGCTGTCGCAACTGCGCGATCTGATCGAGCATTGGGTTGCCCAGCGTGATCAGCAGAATCGCACAGCCTCAACGCTCCAGGCAGGCGTGTAGGGCAATCAACGCCGGCATGACTCAATCTGCTGCGCAGATCTCCATGGTCGAAGCATCATCGGTCAACGTCAACATCGCGACGTTGTCCTGATACCTGTCGCTGATCTTCAAGGCAATGGCGTCGCGCACGGGGCCGTAGAGGATTCCGGACAAGTCAGCACTGGCGTAGCGCATGCAAACGCTGCCTTGTACATCCTCGGCCAGATGTCGCTGGGCCAGCGGATTGGCACTGATGATCTGGCGGGTCTTAAGCTCGATGTACACACTTGTGAGCGATGTCGGCGTCTGCGCTATAACCACCAGCAAACGCACAGCCTTTGCGGGCGCAAGAACATCACCCGACTCGTCCGTGGATATTTTCTGCATGTGATCGCGCAGCAAACCCATTGCGGGCTCGTTGCCGGACAACCTTGCCAGCCGCTGCACTGTTGCCGCCGTAGCGCCTCCTTTATCCACAGCACCTTGTGAAATCGCTGCAATGACCCAGTCGCTGACAGACTCGACACTGTCCTGGGTAATCAGCCATTCCTGTCGCGCTCTTGTACGTCGCAGCCAGTAGTCATCCAGAAATTCCACATAAGCGTTGTACCAGTCGACATCCGGGGCTTTTTCAATCTTCTTATTGGCAATCAATTGCGCCAGCAACACGGAATCGACCAGATCCTTATAGTGCGCCGCCCCATCCGCAGCCGGAATAATCACGACACAAGCGCCAACGATCAACACAGAATATTCGCAACTCATATCAACTCCCTCGACAATAAAAAAGGCAGCCGACAACCGGCTGCCGATTTAGATCAATTAGATATCAATGTCTACGATCTGGTCTTTATGTGGGACAAGTTTGCTCTTGATGGACTCACGGACTGCATCAGCGACCAATGTATTTTTGGCAAATACCGTTTCGCCGCGATACAAGTTCACATTTCGGATATCCACATCCGTAAACATTACTTGGGTGGAGCTGTTCTTGCGAAGAAAACGCACTGCACCCACAGCCATGATTGCCTCACCCTCGACTTCGACACACGCACCTGCCGAGATTCCCCCGACGCCATTTTCCAGCAGATTTCGCTCATAAACAGTCAGGGCAGCCGTGTCACGCTTTTGCAGGGCCGCGATCGCATCACCCGCCACCTTGAGCATCAACGCAGTCGTCGAACCAGGCAACGCAACGCCGGCAACCACCGCACCGAGAATCTCCAGCACCAGTTTGTCCATGCGGACGCTGGTGCCGCTGACGTGCAGATCGCTGTAGTACTTGCTGACAGGCGTCCAGCCTGCGAGGGTCATGACTTCCCGGAACCTCAAGTACCACTCTTTGCCCTGATGTTCTTCAGGGTATAGTTTGTTCGCTGCACGGGATGCAAAGAGAAAGGCGTTTTGAGCGTCCGACTTGTTTTCAGCACTGAGCTTGCCAGAAAAGCCCAACGTGCCTTCACCCACAACGGAGCCTTCGACGGTGCTTCGATCTCGTCGCCCACAACCATAAGACCACGAGGGCGGATAATGATCTGCTCGTCGATATCACACGCTTCAATAGCTTCAATACAGGCAGCAACATAACTTTCACGAATAGCTTGATTATACACAATGAATTCCTTATAAAAATACCAGGCAAGTTCCTCATGAACTTGCGATAAAACAATAACCAAACAAACGAACAACGACAAACTAAAACCTGTAACATCATATCCACCAACTAAACATAAGTTACAACAACACCCAAGCAACTAATAAAAACACCCAATCGCAAAATTAACTGACGCGCCTGTCACAACTCACACCCACAAGCAATTAACTGACTGATAGACTCCTCGTCATCCTCACTCCTGATGCGAGCCGAAACCATGCTCCACGTGTTATTCAGCGTTTACCTGAAGATGCTGGTGCTCTACAGCCCGTTCTTCGTGTTGTCCTGCTTCATCAGCCTGACCCGCGGTTATTCACGCAAGGAACAACGTCGACTGGCCTGGAAAGTGGCCACCGCCACGCTGGTGTCCAGCGTCTTGCTGTACTTGTTCGGACGGGTGATTTTCAGTGTCTTCGGCATCACCGTGGACGCGTTCCGCATCGGCGCCGGCAGCGTGCTGTTTATCTCGGCACTGGGCATGGCCCAAGGCAAGTCGGCGGTGCAGACCGACAATGTGCAGCAGGACGTGACGATCGTCCCGCTGACGATTCCATTGACGGTCGGCCCCGGCACCATCGGTGCCTTGTTGGTTATGGGCGTGAGCCAGCCACATTGGGACGACAAACTCACGGCCATTCTCAGCATTGCCCTGGCCAGCTTTACGGTTGGCGTGGTCCTTTATTTGTCCAGCCGCATCGAACGGATTCTCGGTGACCAGGGCTTGCAGATTGTCAGCCGGCTGATGGGATTGTTTGTGTGCGCGCTGGCGGCACAGATTATCTTCACGGGCGTAAAAGGTTACCTGGTGCCCTGATCAGCCAGGGAGCGCAACGTTGTGAATTGACAACGTTGCGAAACGTTCGGAACCCGGATCTCCACCCTCGGTTTTTTAGACCGAGCTCAACTTCTCGACGAGCACTTTTAACTCAAGGCTGCTTTCCCCAAGATCGAACATCGTTTGCCACAGCTCATGGACGCTGACCTCAAGCGTATTGCCAAGAACTTGCACACTCAGGTTCAGCGACTGGGCCAATGCCCACTCCTCAGATTGTGCCGAACGAAAAACCAGGCTGCTGCCGTTGTCGGGGTCGGTGAGCAGCAGATGGTTGTCTGCCCGATCGACACGCCAGTCATCCTGCGCTCCGGTCGCCAGAATCAGTCGCGAGGGTATGGCGTCAATGTCCGGCCAGTCAGTGCAATCGACCACGATGCAATCGAGGTGCTGCCAGGCGGTCTCCGACACGTGGTAAATCGACCCCGTTTCAGCGCCTCCCAGAATCAATGAACTGACACCGTCGGGCACCAGAGCCAGCAGGTCTTTTACCTCTCCCGCGATCTCCAGCGTCATGACATCACCCTCTCGACTGGCCTTGTTCGCCGCCACCCACACAACCTCTTTTGTGTTGCGGTTGAAGATCACGCCGTCCACCGGATCAAACAACAGCGGAACACTCCCTTGTTTCGTCCCGAGGAAGTTTGCCCACTGCCCATCCGCTCTGCCGTTAACCTCAAAGACACGATTGAGTTCGGGTACGTAATACGCGTAACGGTTGGTCGAGTGGCCAATCGGCAAAAAAGGCGCATGAGCCTGACCGGACACTAAATCGTTCAGGCGTTTTGTCAGCGCTTCAGGCGACTCCCTGTAACGATAAGACCAGGCGTTCTCGACACTGATGATGCGGGCCGGCTCACCTTCAATCAGTTCGAAATTGACCCCGTCCCGAGTGCGGCCCCGCAAACCGGTGCCGTAAGGCAGCACTTCAGAAAATGCCCAGGCTCCCCAGACCTTTTCTGGTCGTGGCAGCGCGTCGGCATTGATCAGCCGCCTGCCACTGCCGAACGCGCGGCTCAGCTGCTCAGGCTCGATAAACGCCTGACGATAGAGGTGGCCGCTGCTCAGGCCAAGTAACCAGGCGTGCTTGCCATCACGAGTGACGGACAACAGACGGCAACCTTTTTCAGCCATCAGGTCGGTTACCAACAGCTTGTTGTTCAGGTAGCGCGCGTAGACAGGCACCTGGCCGGTGACGTCCGATAATCCGGAAAGCGAAATCAGCGAAACCGCATGCTCCTTGCCAAGGGCCTCCAGATCGCTCATCCACAATGGATGGGCATCCAGCCAATCCCCCGTCACGCCGCTAAGGAAAAAGCTCGCGTCCTGACGAACGTCAAACATCAGCCCGGACTCATTGACGACCAGGTACCCGCCGTCGCTGATCCTGAGCTTGACGCTGCCTGGCAATGGCACCCGTTGTGCCTCATCGCCGGTAAAGGGTTGGTGATAGAGGTTTTGACTGTGTGCGTCGTGAAACAGGAACGCTGCAACATCAGGATCATTCGGTGGCAGCAAGCTTATCTGGGGCAGCGTCGAGGCGGTTTCGCTGACGGGCAAGTGCGGGGTCAGGAGCTGGTGGCTCTGCCCGTTGATCCATCTCGGCAGCGACGGCTTGTCGAGATCGCCGGACGTTACCGTCACAAAGGACGCAGGCCTCCAGGACGTTTGCCGTTCGGCGTCGGCGCCTTCAGCAACAACCGCAATATCAACCTGCTGTAACAGGGCAATGACGTCCTTCAAGGTATCGAAATAGTCAGGCGGTTCGCTCGATACCGAAACCAACGAGATTTCCTCGCCGTGAATCAGATAAATCACCAGGTAACGCTGGGTCTTGCTCAGGCGTACCCGCTGAGTGACTTGAACAACGCCAGCGCCCCGATCTAGGCAGCCAATGATCTGCGCCTCTTCACTTCCACGATTGAAAACGCTGTAGCGCCAAGTAGTCAAACCTGTGACGGCATTGACGCGCCATATCAGGGGTTGATCCGGGTGATAGAAGTAAGCGTGATCGTCTTGCACTGCCGCCAGTTGAAGTTTCTCGCTGACCGGACCCAGGAATTGACGGCCATAAATGAACCGTTCCTTTGCCACTTCGTACCAACCGGCGGTGTATTTCGGCTTTTCTGGATTGCCAAAAGGCAGCAGAAACTTGCCCGCAGGAATTAAGGCATTGCCCATGCGCTGCTGCCGGTGAAGCACCTTCAAACGGTCAAGCTCCGCCTGCGAGTAATGTCCGTCGGCCGCTTGAAGTGACGCCAGGTACAGTTGCCGATGTTCGCGGTCAACACGGTAGGTTTCGAGGTTCTTTGTTCGAACATATACGTCGATGTCGGCCTCGATGCTCAGCTCGATACCGTCGATGTTCAACCCCGCCGCGCCGACACTGATGTGTTGTGGCGTGATCCAGTCGGCGATCAACACCCAGCTCACGCTTCCGTCACCGGGAAGTGCGCTGAGATGGACCGACACGAGTCCAGGTTTAAGTGCGAGGGAGTAAGCCCCCCTCAGCGTGTCGATGCGGTAAGAAACCCTGCCCCGCATCTCTCGCGGTAATTCAGGAACGTACAGCGCTCGGGTTTCATTTCCAACGCGCACGGTAATGCTCGTGGACTCATAGACAGGATTGAGTTTGTACAGGATGTGCGGGAAAGGTCTGGCGTGGGTGAAGAAAAAACCTTCCTCCCTGGCTTCAAGTTCACGCAACACGTCATATTGCGGATACATCTTACGAGGCAGGAAGCTCGAGCCGCCGACAACGTTCAGGAGCAGGTCGCTCCACTCAAAGACCTGCGGATCGGAACCCAGTTGATATTCGTAGCCGTAATAACATTTTGGAGTACCCGGAAGCAGCAAGGCCGATTCTGCCGGCACAGCGTTAAATCGACCATGAACACGCGGGCCAGGAATCGCGACCTGTTTTGGCAGCCCCATGCTTTCTCGAACGACAATAGCGTTCTGTTTGTTCCCATCGGGCCGCGGGAGGCCTGAGCCACCCAAAGAGCGAAAGAGCCCCTGGCTGCCGAACACGATGACCCCTTCGCGAAGATCAACCGTGTCCACCACCGACTCGGGCATGATCGATACGACCCCTTGCTTGACCGAGAAAGCCTGCGGGCTGTACGCCGTTTTGAACCGGGTAAACAATTCGGCAACTTTCTCTGCCTTGTCCATGATTTGCCCGAGATTGCCGGCAATCGCCGTGACGCCGATTCCGATGCCAAGCAATGGCACCGACAGAAAACCTGCGACCGCACCCGCCGTCCCGCCGACTACCAGCGCAACGCCGTCGAGCACAAGCGCACTGACATCGAACAGCAGTTGAGTGCCGAAACGCGCTTGCTGCTCGTGGTTTTCGGCGTTGTAGAACTCGTAAATATCAAAACCGATATTGACCACGCCCAATACCTGCCCCAACCCCGGGCCAGCGATTCGCGCCAGGAGTCGCCCGCCCGCCGAAGCGGTCCTGACCGCTATCGCTCGCTCGGCGTTCACCAGCTGTCGAACCAGGTTCGCCATTTGCAGCGTGTCGAGGCCGATACCGTGGACTAACTGTGCATGGCCCAGGTAGCCATGAAGGCGAACGGCGACGGCCAGGTTCGATTCTGTTCCAGGCTGCGCCAGTTGATCGCGGTTTCGAAGTTCGGTGATCAACGCCTGGAAACCAAACGCAAAACTCAGCCGGCTACCCTCGGAAACATCCGTTGGATCAACAGGTTTATGTCCATCGTTGCTGCCGGCCAGGTACTCGATACTCGTGTCCAGGAACGACTTGATTCGCCCGAGAAACGGTTCGTTGGTTTTCACCACGCGGATCTGTTGCGTTTTGATGTCCATGAACGACAGTGCGTAACCGTCATCCGGTTGAGCCTGCAGGGTTGCGAACACGGGGACGTACTCGCTCCCGAGTCCGTTCGCCGATCTCACCCGGTTTGTCACCTGATCGATTTTGCTCGCCCAGACGCTGGCATCCCGTTCGGAAAGACCCCGTCCCAATCGCGCATTTTCAGACAGCGCGCGTGAGCGTAATTGGGCGTGATGGGACCAGGGTGCGATGCTTTTTCCTGAGCTCAAGGATTCATTGCCCAACAGCTTCGACACTGGCAGTTCCGACGGTAAGTGCTTGCTGGCGAGGCGATCGCCGTCCAGCTCGATCACATTGAAGGGCGAGCGATCCGTCGACTCGATCGCATACTGCCTGGCCAGGTCGGACGTGTTGAACAGGGCCTTCATCCCAAGCTTGAGGTGGTCTATCCGATCGAAACCAAAGACACCGAAATTGGGATCGTAGAAAGACCAGCTACTGTGTTCGGCCGTCCCGGTCCTGGCCACCATCATTGAATGGTTTTCGGTATTGAGCATCAACGTGCAAGGTGCAGGTTTAGCCGCCAACACCTCAAAGATGCCATCGAAACTCAACGGGCCGAGCTTGTCGCCAAAATCAGCCTGGGGTATGGCGCGCAATTCGTCGAGCGCCTGAAGAAATGCATGGGTATCACTTTCACCGGGCGAGAAATGCGCATTGGCCAGTCTGCCGCTGAGTGCCTGTACCGCATCGCGGCCCTGATGAGTCGCCGCCGCCATCAGCAGCGCCAGTGGATAACAGCGTCTTCCGGGGTCGCCATCGCCCCTGACCAGCAACCCCTGAGGCATTAACTTGGCCATTGACGCGCCCGCCTCCAGGAGCGTTTTACGCACCGAGGCACTGCGCTGGAGAATGTATCGGCGTAGCTCGTAGTCCGTCTGGTGCCTGATGCGAGCCACGCTCTCGCCCCATTGACGAAGCGTCAACGAATTCTCGAATGAAAGAATCTTGAGTACCTGAGCGCTCTCCGTGGAGGGGTCAACTGGCGTTTTGACGGCGGCAAACGCCGTTTCGAACTCGGGACTTTTGAGCGAAAGCAACACCTGCTCGATAGACATGTACCGCTCGGATATACCCCGGTCGGCCGTACTTTCCGCGAGCGCGCCGAGCTGCTGCCAGGCGTCGGCGAAACCGGTTTCGTCCAGCGTCGATGCGCCGAAAAGGCCACCGAGCACCACCCGATGTACCGGACTCAACTGATCGAGCGGCAGAGTCCCATGACCGATGCGAACGATCATTTCATTCAGATTGCCAATCGGATAGAAACCATGGGAAACCGGTAGCTCGGCTACAGGCTGGTTCAGAATCCTTTGCCGGTCATCAAAGTCCAGGGAAAAAGGTTTAGCGAAATTCAACTCACCGCTGAGCTTTTCGTTCATCGCACGGATGAAGGGCTCCCCCAACTCATCCATCCAGCGCTGCAGGATGGCGGTCAACAAAACCGGGCGCCCTTCCATGATCGGCCAGCCTTTTTCGAAGCTGATGGTGCGCCCTTTCAACAGCTCTGAAAAAGTCCCCTGATAACGTGTTTGTAATTTGCCGTCGGCCCAGTTTGCTTGTTCTTTTTGCAGCCATTCTTGCGGTGTAGCGTTGATCGTCCAGCCAGAAACCTTCTCTTCTTCGGTGGCCACGTTGTAGCCATCCGACAATTTCAATCGGTCTCGTATTTCGTTTTTCCCATCAAACAGGAGATGCTTTTCCACATACTCCTCAAGCCCTGTAATCGCCGCTCCAGGTCCGGTCAAATCAATGGTCCCACGGGATTCATAACGAATACCGTCACTGTAGTAAGCGCCAATGGCGCTAACCAGCTTGCCTAAATACCCTCGGCGCGTTTTCGACAGTCCAGGCACCTCGGCAATCTTTTCATTCACCATCGCCACGAGAATATCTTGTACGGCTGCACTGTCGCTCCAGTCCACAGCCGTCGCGTTCAATCGAGACTCAAACTCTGACAGGAAGTCGTAGTTGAACCTGATCAACTCGATAATCGCCTGGGTCGAGCCAGCGCCGGCATGCGCGACGATATGAGAGTTCATTTCACTGTTGATCTGGATGGCCATGCGAATACCGTCCGTGGGCGTTTGACTATTGCCCGGCGCAGAAAATATGTCGGAGGGCCCCGGACGCTGCAGTGCAAACTCGTTTAATGCTGCCCTGTGCTGTTCAGGAATACTCATTGTGCGGTCAGGGTATCGACTGGGGTCGCGCCCTGGCATCAGCGATTCGTTGTTATTGAGCAGGAGTTGTAATACGCCAATTCGCGCACTTTCATCGAACGCCGTAATATCGACTCCGCCCAATACGTTTTTCAGTTGCGGCAAGTAATCCACATCACTGTAGCGACCGCCCTCCAGTGCTTCGACCTGCAGGCGAACCACATCGCTGGCCGCAGCAAAGTTGCCTCGCCCTGCCACTTCGCGTTCATAGACGTCCCATAAAAGGTGTTCTTTGAAGACTTCACGCACGTCGCGTAACCGCAGATGTTGATCAACCATGGCCAAGTGGCTGTCCAGGCATTTTTGTCTGAACGCAATGAGGGTGGCCTCGTCCTTGCCATAGGCGCGAACCATCAGATCAATACGCGCTTCATCCGCCTTTCCGGCCCAGCGCTCCTGCCTGAGGTGAGCCGACATTTGCATTTTCAGCACCCGGGCTCGATGTTCGATCATCCGGGCCAGCTCCACAGGCGTGGCGATAGTGGCTCCCCCTGACTCCATGGCATGCGCCCTGGCACTGTCCAGGATCACTCGATTCATCTCGAAGGCCAGTACTGCATCACTGTCGTACCAGAGGTTGAACGTATGGCCTTCCTTGACCATGACCGCCTTCCATATATTGATGTAGTCTCGCTGAATAGCGCCAACCGCGCTCCCGCCGACCCAAACGAAGTGCATTATTTTCGGCACTTCGGGCGCAACCGGATTCAACATTCGCACGGTCTGGACCAGCCGGTTTGTATAGTTTTCAAGCCGCGCAGAGAGGTCGGCCAACGCGGCGGAAATCGGTCCGGCGCGCTGGCCAATCAGTGAGTCGAGCGTCTCTTTGAGCAATAACAATGGCGCCATCTGGTCAGCCCATGGCTGATCTTTTGCGCACGCTGAGTAATAGCCAACCAGCGCTTCATATTCCGGCGCGGCGCGAAACTCGTTCGAGAGTGCTTGAATATCATCGAGTCTGAAATACTGAAGAAACGACTTACCCGCCGTGTTTGATCCCTGATATTGATTCATCACATCCATGCCCTTATAACAAACTTGAAATACACGTAGCCCACAGCGTCGCGCACACGCCATCCGTCGATGTTTGCGAACCTGAACTGATATTTAAAACCAGCACCGAAAGCACTGGCATTGCTAATACGCTAACCACTGAAACAGCAGGCAAAAAACTGCCCAAGCTGCCCACCCAAAAAATACTATGCGATAAAAATAACAACCTCAATCCAACAACAGCGCAATTAATTAATTACACTTAAGCCGAACAAACAAGTGTAACTTTTATCTTTGTCGGAAACGGTTACTAACACACTGCGCACAGCCGCGAATCAAACGGCCTGCGTCGGTTGTATCAGAACATGAAACGCGGATATTGAATTGTCTGAGGCACTCGCACGCACTTTCCGGGTGAGCCCAGTTAAAGTACGGCGGGCATCAAGGAATCTTTCGGTCGATGCGCGGTGAAAAATCTTACGCACTGGAAGGGGGGCGGAACTGCGGCCAGCATCGCTGGCCGCCAAGACTTACCCGGCTGGCTTGTCGCCGTACCAACGAGGCGTATACACCCACTGGCCACCCTCGGCACGCGGGAACACGCAGGTGGTGGAAGAGCCGACCAGCACCATGGTGCGCATGTCGACCTGATCGGGGGTCAGATCACCCAGCGTGGTGACACGCAATGTCTGGCCTGGACGACCAATGTCCCGCCCCAACACCACTGGCGTTTCAGCGGTGCGGTGCTGCGCGACAATCTCCAGTGCCCGACCCAGTTGCCAAGGACGCGACCGCGAGATCGGGTTGTAGAACGCCAGCGCCAGGTCGGCCTGAGACGCGAGGTCCAGCCGCTTCTCGATGATTGCCCAAGGCTTGAGGTTGTCCGACAGGGACATCACGCAGAAGTCGTGCCCCAATGGCGCGCCGGCCTGGGCGGCCGTTGCCAGGGACGCGGAGACGCCTGGAAGAATCTCCAGATCGACGTTGTGCCAACCCGGCTCACTCGACTCGTGCAGCGCTTCGAGCACGGCGGCCGCCATGGCGAATACACCCGGATCTCCCGACGAAACCACCACCACCGACCGCCCTTGGGCCGCCAGTTCAAAGGCGTGGCGAGCGCGCTGCATTTCTTCGCGGTTGTCGGTGCAATGCAGCACTTGATCCTCGCGAAATGGCCCGGCCATGCGCACGTAGGTTTCATAACCCAGCACGTCATTGGCGCGCGCCAGTTCATCCTTCACCGCCGGCACCATCAGTTCGGCGGCGCCAGGGCCCAGGCCGATCACGGCCAGACGACCGCGCGCACGCCCGATCTGTGCAACCTCCAGTGGCTGACTGGCCACCGCGATCGCGATGCCCGTATCCGCCGCCACGACGGTAGCGTTCGGCGCGGTGTCGCGGGCCAGCTCGCTGACGCCGCCGCTGACCGAGGCAAACCGCAGCGGCACACCCAGCTCAAGCGCCGCGTCGCGCAACGCAGGGTTGGCCATGTGCAGATCGCTGGCCAGCAGGCACGCCAGCGATTGCACGGCGATGTTTGCCTGATGCAGCGCCCCGCGAATCGCGTTCGGCAGATCCGCCACCTCGGCGTTCACCGCCACCAGCACACAGCGCGGGTAGATCAGCAATTCATTGGCCGCCGGCGTGCGCTCGGCACTGCCGACATGAATCGACAACGGCGCCTGCGGATCTTCCGGCAGCTGCGCTTGCGCCAGCCACGGCGCGGTGCCTTCGATGCGCACACTTTGGCCGGCGAGCAGATCCGAGACAAAACGTTTGCCCAGTTCCAGATCGCCGAGGGCGTAGCCGCTGGGTGGATTGAGCAGGCAGGTGCCGAAGCGCAGTTCACCGCTGGTGGTGATCGCCGCCGCCACCTCAAGACCGGCAGCAATCTCCCGCGCCATGACGTTCACGCCACCGAGGCCACCCAGCAGCGGCACCACGGCACTGCCGTCTTCGGCCACGGCCAGCACGGGCGGCTCGGCGCCCTTCTCCAGCAGTAACGGCGCCAGGGTGCGGATCACAATCCCGGCCGCGCACAAGGCAATGATCGGCGTGTCCTGCTGATAGAACTCGCGCACGGTCGCGCCAAACTCGTGATAGACACGGTCCGCGCCTTCAACCCGTCCGGCCAGGCCATGAATCAAGGCGCCGGGGTAGACCTGCTGGAGCTTGCGTGCGGTCGCGAGGCTGCCATTGCCAAGAATGACAATCGCCGGAACTGGACGGGCCATCAACCTTGCCACCGTTCGCCGGGAACGATGATCAACGAGAAGTACGGCGAGGACATCGGCTCGACCTGATCCAGCGGCACGATCTTCTGATTGGCCATGGTCGCGCGCTCGACGTACAGCGCCCGCTCCGCCAGCCCCAGTTCTTCGAGCACCTGACGGACCTTGGGAAAGTTGCGTCCCAGCTTCATGATCACCGCCGCATCGGCATCGGCCAGGCGACGCTTGAGGTCCTCGTGCGGCAATACGCCCGAGAGCACAGACAGGCTCTGATTGCGATACACCAACGGCGCGCCCAGCACCGAAGCGCCGCCGAGCATGGAGCACACACCCGGCACCACTTCGGCTTCGTATCGTTCGGCCAGACGATCGTGCAAGTACATGTAGGAGCCGTAGAAGAACGGATCACCTTCGCAGATCACCGCCACGTCTCGACCGGCATCCAGATGCGCGGCGAGTTCTTCGCCCGCCGCATCGTAGAAATCGCTGATCACTTGCTCATAAGACAGCGGCGCCGGCAACGCTTCAGTGGTCACCGGATACACCAGCGGCAGCAGCGTTTGTGCGTCCTGCAAATGCGCTTCGATGATGCCGAAGGCGTTGCCCTTTTTACCCTTGGCGACGAAGTACGCCACCACGGGCGACTCGCGCAGCAAGCGCAGGGCTTTGACAGTAATCAGCTCCGGGTCACCGGGGCCGACGCCCAGGCCGATCAAGCGTCCAGGCTGCTGCATCATTCAATCTCCGTGGCGAGGGCATTGACGGCGGCGGCGGCCATGGCGCTGCCGCCCAGCCGGCCTTGCATGATGACAAACGGCACGCCGCGACTGTCGGCCGCCAGCGCCGCCTTGGATTCGGCAGCGCCGACGAAGCCGACCGGAAAGCCGAGGATCAGCGCCGGCTTGGGGGCGCCGGCATCGAGCATTTCCAACAGATAGAACAGCGCGGTCGGGGCGTTGCCGATCACCACCACGCTGCCTTCCAGATGCGGACGCCACAGCTCCAGGGCGGCGGCGGACCGGGTGTTGCCCAACTCTCGGGCCAACGCTGGGACGCTTTCATCTCGCAGGGTGCAAATCACTTCGTTGTTGGCCGGCAACCGCGTGCGGGTCACGCCTTCGCTGACCATCCGTGCGTCGCACAGAATCGGCGCACCGGCGGCGAGCGCCTCACGCCCGGCCTTGCCCGCGCCTTGCGAAAATTGCAGGCCGTCGATGGCGTCGACCATGCCGCAGGCGTGGATCACCCGCACCGCGAGTTTTTCCAGATCGGCCGGGATTCGCTCGAGGTTGGCCTCGGCACGAATGATCGCGAAGGAGTTGCGATAGATCTCCTGACCGTCGCGGATGTAATCAAGCATCTAAGGGGCTCCGTGAGCGGGCGTCGAGCAAGGCCGCGACCGCTTCAATAGTAAGATTGCGTGCGTGCAGCGCGCCGAAACCCGGCTGCGCTGCATCGCGAAAATAGAGGTCGTAATGACCGGAAGAAACCGCCAGCAACGTGACCGGCGCGATGTGCGCCGCCGCGCAGGAACGCGGGCAGCCGGACAGGTGCACGTTCAGCGCCTTGCCGTGACGTTGCAACAGCGTCGCCAGTTGCCGGGCATCGCCCTTGGTGTCAGCCAGGCCTTTGCCGCAGCCGGTCGAGCCGGTGCAGGCGATGAGATGCGCCAGGGCATCGTCGGCCGAGCAGCGCAGGCCGAGGTGTTCAAGGTTGTGGATAACGTGAGGCGCCTTGCTGCCATGGACGCCGGGCACCAAGAGGCTTTGCCAGGGCGTGAAACGCAGCGTGCCGTCGCCCTGTTCGCGGGCCAGTTGTGCAGCGCCTCGGAGCATCGCCGGGTTGAGGCGGCCCAGCGGCGGCACTGCGCCGATGTAGACACGACCGGCATCACGCTGTGGATGAGCGCCGATGTGCAGCGCATCTGGCTTTGCCTCGCGCCGCCACCCCTCGATGGGCATCAACGGCACTCGCTCGGCGAGACGCGCGAGAAACACGTCGAGCGAACATTCGGCGAGCAGGTGCCGCATGCGGGTCTGCTCGGGGCGCGCCAGCTCCAGAAACAGCTCCAGCACCGCAACTACCAGCGCATGCCCCTGCTCCAGCGACACCGCGCCTGCGGGCAGGTCGACAAGGCAACCCGCCAGGCCGAACACAAACACTCGCTCACCGCCTCGTTCAGCAGCGGACAACCAAAGATCATGCGAGTGTTCGAGCATTGCCAGCCCTTCGCCGCCATCCAGTTGCACCGCAAACTTGGCGCTGAGGTCGTGAAAGCGTTCATCGCTTTGCAGCGTGGCGAGGATCTGTTCAGCAAGCGGGCGCGTATCGATCAGCATCTGCCGATCAATGCCGGCGCCGGGGCTGAGCATCAGATTGCGCACGTCATCGCCCGCCGCGCTGGTCGGGCCGAGTCCGGCCGCCATCAGGCTGTCGATCAAGGCAGCGTGCTCACTGCCGATCCCGCGAATCTGCAGGTTGGCGCGGTTGGTTGCCTCGATCACCCCGCCGGCGAAATGCTCGGCCGCATCCGCCACCGCTTCGGCCTGAGCCGCGCTGATCGAACCGCCATTCAACTTGATCCGGCAGATGCCGCCGTCCAGTGCCTGGACGATACGCAACAACCCCGGACAGGCCGAGGGGCGTAAAGCGGTGGACATCGGGCGTTCGTTCAAGGGATGGACCGGCTGGCTGGCAGCGCCGTGGTGGGCGAAAGGTCGCCATTATGCCTGCTTTGCCCGAGCGCATGAAAATGCCTGCCGGTCGGAATTCGTGTTTCAGGTCATCCGAAAGCGTAACGACTCCCCCGTCCCTTGGGCGGTTTACAGCTCATAGTCCTCGAAGTTGAATTTAATGCCTGCCAGCGCCTCTTCCACGCTGGATCGACGAGCGTCCATTACCCGCCGTGAGATCACTACCTTTCGAGCCAGGACATCCAGCTGATTCATGACTTGCGATATATCCCAAAAAAGGTATTCGGTATTCATGCTTGACTTGATGAACCTGATATTACTGACCACTAACTCCATATCCCCATTTGCGTTGTAGCTAATCGGCATTATCTTAAAGTCGAAGGCCTTTCCACTTACCCCCTTGACCTTCTTTAACAGTTCAACGTCTTTTTCCAGTGCAGCAAGTCCCAGATTCACCCCTTCCACCTGGTCACGGCTGAGAATAGGAGAAGCCAGCTTCGACCAGACCTGCCGCACACTTCCATAAAACTGCGTTTGAACATGCTCAATCGGCGGATGATCACGATTCCAGCCATGCGACCACAGTACATCGGCGTAATAATCGATCCAGCGTCCGGGCCGGATTGCGCTGTTGTAAGTATTGTCCGCTTGCCGCTGTGCCAGATAAGTACAATTCAATGCGAAACGATAATCCTCGCGCGACTGTCCTTGAACACCGGTCAGCAAGATATCTCCCACCAGGGCTGCATTATGTTTCATATCATCCGTTATCACAGTCATATCCATATCCATTAACGCCATAAAGGCGACTATCCATCTAACTTGAAAAGTAGTTATTCGAAAACAAATCAAGCATGCCTTACAGCAAATTTTAAACTTGACCCAAAAACAAAAACAACAAAACCAACCCAACACCAAACAAGTTTTCAACCACATAAGTTTTCAAAAAAACGCCGCCTGCTCCGGCAATGGAGCAGCGCCAGATAACAGAAGCCGCGTTATCATGCCGCCCTTGAACATGAACCCTGGATTAAGGAACGGCATGGCACCCTGGCTAACGGTTGTGGGAATCGGTGAAGACGGCTTCAAGGGCCTGGGCAAGAATGCCCGTCGCGCCCTGTTGGGCGCCTCGCGAATCTTCGGCGGCCAGCGGCAACTGAATTTGTTGCCAGCGTGCATTCGTGGCGAGCGGCAGTTGTGGCCCAGTCCGTTTTCCCTTGACCCCGTTCTGGCGCTGCGTGGCGAACCGGTCTGCGTGCTGGCTAGCGGTGATCCGATGTTCTTCGGCGTCGGCGCCAGCCTGGCCCGGCAAGTGCCTGACGCTGAAATGCTGATCCTGCCCGCGCCCTCCTCCTGCTCACTCGCGGCGGCGCGAATGGGCTGGCCCTTGCAGGAGGTGGTGACGCTTTCGGTGGTAGCCCGGCCCCTCGCCGCACTGAGCGCGCAGTTGTTCAGCGGCGTGCGTTTGCTGGTGCTGAGCAACGATGGCCAAAGCCCGGCCGCCGTTGCGGCATTGTTGCGTGAACGCGGTTTCGGTCCGAGCCGTCTCAGCGTGCTGGAACATTTGGGCGGCGCAAACGAACGGCGCATCGATGGGGTGGCCAATGACTGGAACGATCCAGCGGTCGCCGATCTGAACCTGATCGCCATCGAATGCATCGCCGCGCCGGACACCCCGCGGCTCTCACGACTGGCCGGCCTACCAGACTCGGCCTTCCAGCACGACGGTCAACTGACCAAACGCGACGTCCGCGCGATCACCCTTGCGCGCCTGGCCCCGGTACCCGGCGAACTGCTGTGGGATGTCGGCGCCGGCAGCGGTTCGATCGGCATCGAATGGATGCGCGCCCACCCCAGTTGCCGCACGCTGGCCATCGAAGCCGATGAAGGTCGGCAGCTGTTGATCGAACACAATCGAGATGCCCTTGGCGTGCCCGGTCTGCAATTGATTCGCGGCAGTGCGCCGCAGGCCCTGGCCGGGCTCGAACTCCCGGATGCGATTTTTATCGGTGGCGGGGTCACCCGTGAAGGTGTGCTCGACACCTGCTGGGCGCAACTCAAACCCGGTGGCCGATTGATCGCCAACGCCGTCACGTTGCAAAGCGAAGTCACCCTGATGACCTGGCGCGAACGCCACGGTGGTGAGCTGACCCGCATTCACGTTGCCCAGGCCCAGCCGCTGGGGGAGTTCGACACCTGGCGTCAGGCGCTGCCGATTACCTTGCTGGACGTGACGAAGCCCCTCGATGCGTGACGAAACCGCCGAACAACCCGCCCCGCTGCGCAGCGGCCTGACCACGGGCAGTTGCGCCACCGCGACCAGTCTGGCAGCGGCCCGTTTGTTATTGGGCGGGATGAGCGCTGACGCCGTGGAGATCGTGCTGCCCAAGGGCAAGCAGGTGCGGATGCGCCTGGAATTCTGCCGCCTGATCGACGACGGCGCCGAAGCCGGGACGATCAAGGATGCCGGGGATGACCCCGACGTGACCCATGGCGCGTTGCTGTACTCCCAGGTGCGACTGCGCGACGAGCCGGGTATCCGTTTCAGCGCCGGGCGTGGCGTCGGCACGGTCACCCGGCCGGGGCTGGTGCTGGGCGTCGGCGAGCCCGCGATCAACCCGGTGCCGCGCAAAATGATCACCGAGCACCTGACGTTGTTGGCCGAAGAACTCGGCTATAGCGGCGGTTTCGAGGTCACGGTCAGCGTCGAGGACGGCGAGGCGCTGGCCTTGAAAACCATGAACCCACGACTGGGCATTCTGGGCGGGTTGTCGATCCTCGGCACCAGCGGCATCGTCCGGCCATTTTCCTGTGCGGCTTACATCGCCTCGATCCACCAAGGTATCGATGTGGCCAAAACCAACGGTTACCTGCACATCGCCGCCTGTACCGGCAACGCCAGCGAGGACACCATGCGCCGCGTCTACGACCTGCCGGAAATCGCCCTGATCGAAATGGGCGACTTCGTCGGCGCGGTGCTCAAACACTTGCGCAAAGTGCCGGTGGATAAACTCAGCCTGTGCGGCGGCTTCGGCAAGATCAGCAAACTGGCGGCCGGGCACATGGATTTGCACAGCCGGCATTCCAGCATCGACCTGCCGCAACTGGCCGAATGGGCCGCCACAATGGGCGCCGACAAGGCGCTGCAGCAAGGCATTCGCGACGCCAATACCAGCCAGCAAGCCTTGGCGATGGCCAGCGCGGCGGGCATCGCCCTTGGAGATGCGGTATGTCAGCACGCGTTGGACTTCGCCCGCAACGTGGTGCCGGCGCAGGTTCAGGTTGAAGTCTTTGCCATCGATCGCCAGGGCGGAATTGTCGGCCATGCAGGTGCTTTTCAATGAAGCGTATTTTGCTGCTGGGCGGCGTGACCGAAGCCTTGGCCATCGCCCGCACGCTGGGGCCGGAACACTTCTACAGCCTGGCCGGTGTCGGTCGCGTGCCGACGGACCTGACCTGCCAGGTGCGCGTTGGCGGCTACGGCGGTGCCGAAGGCCTGGCGCAGTTCATTCGCGATGAAGGGATCGATCTGCTGCTGGACGCGACCCACCCCTACGCGGCACAAATCAGCCACAACGCCAAGGCCGCCGCGCAGCTGAGCGGCATTGCATGCTGGGCGTTACGCCGGCCTGCCTGGCAGCCACAGGCCGGGGATGACTGGCGCGACGTCAGCGATTGGGCCGAACTGATCGAAGCCCTGAAACCCTTCCGCCGACCGCTGTTCACCCTCGGCCGCGAACCGTTGCAGCACCTGCACGAAATTCCGCCGGAGCAATTCTGGACCTTGCGCGCACTGGACGCTTACCCGGGCAACGAACGCTGCGAAGTCATCGGCGCGCGCGGGCCGTTTCTGATCGAGGATGAACGGGAGCTGTTTGAACGTCGGCAGATTGATGTGCTGATCAGCAAGAACAGCGGCAGCACCGCGACCGAACCGAAACTGGAAGTGGCGCGGGAGCGTGGGGTGCCGGTGATTGTGTTGCAGCGGCCGGTGTTGCCGGGGGTGGATCGGGAGTTTGGATCGGTGAGTGAGTTGTTTGCTGCACTGGCGGAATGCAATCTGCCGGACGCCTAAGTAATTGTGGCGAGGGAGCTTGCTCCCGTTGGGCCGGTCCGCGTTCGGGCGAAGCGGCCTTAATCCCCCCCCAAAAAAAGGGGACAGCTGCGCAGTCCAACGGGAGCAAGCTCCCTCGCCACAGGGTTGTATGCCGACCGCAATTCATCCGGCATTTCGAATCATAGCCGCTACACTCTTTTGAACGTGCACTGCGACACCACACCGCACGCCGCTTTTTTACTTATCGGCCCTGATCAGGCTAAATAGCCGCGACTGATCGCCCACCCAACGGATTGTGTCCCATGTCCCGACAACGGCTAGCAATTGCCTGGATCGCCTGCTTCGCAGTGCTGTTCAACATGCTCGCCATGCCGATGACCGGAGCCATGGCGCAGTCGGCGAAATCACCCGCCGAGCAATTGTTGTGGGGCAGTTTCTGTACGTCCAGCGGCACGAAGATGGTGGCGATTTCCCTGGGCGACCTTGAGCAAAAAGCCCCGCAGAACGACGACCATTCCAATATGCAGCATTGCTGGTGCTGTTCAGGTTCCGCGCCGTTGGTGGCGTTGCCGGGGCATGCGCCACAACTGTATTTCGCTCGTTTCGAAGCCAATCGAAGCGTGCCTGCCACCGCTCTCGACACCCCCACCCCGCGCCAGCAATGGCCGAGCCTCAACCCCCGCGCGTCCCCTCTGGTGTGATTCCTTCTCGCAATTGAACTGCGTCTTGAATCGCTCTGGAGAACTGCCATGTTGAACAAACTCATCGTTCTGGCTGCGTTGCTGCTGCCTGCCTGCTTTGCCAATGCCCACGAATACAAGGTCGGCGAACTGCAGATCGCTCACCCGTGGTCCCAGGAGTTGCCGCCCAACGCGCCAACCGTAGCGGCCTATTTTGTTATTCAGAACACCGGAAAAGCCGCCGACCGCCTGCTCAGCGTCGACTCGCCGATTGCCGGTGAAGCGCAGTTGCATGAGCACATCATGCAAAACGACCTGATGAAAATGCAGCAAGTGCCGAGCGTCGAGATTCCTGCCGGTGGCAACGTCACGTTTGCGCCAATGGCCTATCACGTGATGCTGGTGAATCTGAAAGACCGCAACCTGCTGAGCGACGGCAAGCGTTTCCCGCTGACCCTGCACTTCGAAAAATCCGGTGACGTGACGGTCGAAGTCGCGGTGCAGAAGAAGCCACCAGAAGTCATGCAGATGCACACCCACGCCCAGTAAATCACTGAGCTGAACATACCCATGCGCCCGCTTAGCGCCAGGTCATCCGCACACCGTCGTCAGTCGTCAAGCCTGACGCGCGGCAGCTGGATCAGCCTGTTCGCCATGCTGATGATCTTTATCGGCCCGCTGATTTCTCAGTCGATGCCGATGGATCAACGCGCCTCGTCGATGTCGATGAGCATGTCGATGGACATGAGCATGGACATGTCGGCCATGGAGCACGCCAACCACGGCGCGCAACCCGCCGCCGAGCACTGCCCGCCCAAAACCTCGCACCACGCGCTCTGGGAAAAATGCGGCTATTGCAGCCTGCTGTTCAATTGCCCGGCGCTGACCGGCGGCCAGACCTTCGTCGCGTTCGACACACCAACAGCCACCACCTTCACCACTCCCTCCCCTCGCCTGGGCCATGCCCGGCACACCGTCTTCCCCGGCGCCCGAACCCGCGCCCCACCCATCGTCGCGTAAACACGCACCTCTGATTTCACACGGTTTTGCAGACAGCCACAGGCTGTCCGCCGTGTCGTTTACGACTGCTCGATGGAAATTGTCATGTCCAGGTTTGCTGCTGACACACGCTTGAGCCCTGCCCAAGCTTCTTTTGCCCCGAACGAATCGAGTATTCGTTTCAGGCATGCCACCGCCGTCCTTTGCAGCGCATTGCTGACATCCACGGTGCTGGCCAACGAACACGCGGGCCACGGTGAAGAACTGAGCCCGACGGTGATCACCGCCATTGCCCCGAGTTCGCCGCTGACCATCGTCACCAACCCCAAGGACCCGCGCCAACCCGTTCCGGCCAGCGACGGTGGCGACTACCTGAAAACCATCCCCGGCTTCGCCCTGGTACGCAACGGCGGCACCAACGGTGATCCGGTGCTGCGCGGCATGTTCGGTTCGCGACTGAACATCCTCACCAACGGCGGCCAATTGCTCGGCGCCTGCCCCGGCCGGATGGACGCGCCCACCTCCTACATCTCGCCGGAAACCTACGACAAACTCACCGTCATCAAAGGTCCGCAAACCGTACTGTGGGGACCGGGCGCATCGGCGGGCACGATCTTGTTCGAGCGTGAACCGGAAAGCTTCGGCGAACTCGGTACCCGCGTGAACGCCAGCGTGTTGGCCGGCTCCAACGGCCGTTTTGACAAAGTGGTGGACGCCGCTGCCGGCGGGCCGCTGGGCTACGTGCGCGTGATCGGCAACACCGCGCACGCCGACGACTACAAGGACGGCAACAACGACACCGTGCCGTCGCGCTACGACAAATGGAACGGTGACGTGGCGCTCGGCTGGACGCCAGACGCCGACACCCTGCTGGAGCTGACAGCCGGCAAGGGCGATGGTGAAGCGCGTTACGCCGGGCGCGGCATGGACGGCTCGCAGTTCAAGCGTGAAAGCCTGGGCCTGCGGTTCGAAAAATCGAACATCGGCGAGGTGCTGGACAAGGTCGAAGCGCAGATCTACTACAACTACGCCGACCACGTGATGGACAACTACACGCTGCGCACGCCATCGGGCACCGGGATGATGGCCGGCCCAATGGCTTCCAACGTCGACCGCCGCACCCTCGGCGCGAGGATCAAGGCGACTTGGCGCTGGGCCGATGTGCAGTTGATCAGCGGCATCGATGCGCAGACCAACGAGCATCGCCAACGCGGCAGCATGGGCGTCGATACCTACAAGGACCTGCCGTATACCAAGGACGCCGACTTCCATAACTATGGCGTGTTCAGCGAACTGACCTGGTACGCCGCCGACCGTGACCGGTTGATTACTGGTGCACGCCTGGACCGTGCATCGGCCAAGGATTACCGGCAGACCACCGGTTCCGGGATGATGACTCGCCCCAACCCGACCGCCGACGAAACCCGCGCCGACACATTGCCAAGCGGCTTCCTGCGCTACGAGCATGACCTCGCCGACAGCCCGACCACCCTCTACGCCGGCCTCGGTCACACCCAGCGTTTCCCCGATTACTGGGAACTGTTTTCGCCCAAGTCCGGCCCCGCCGGATCGGTGAATGCCTTCGATTCGATCAAGCCTGAAAAAACCACCCAGCTCGATTTCGGCCTGCAATACAAGACCGAAGACCTCGAAGCCTGGGCCTCGGGTTATGTCGGCCAGGTGCGCGATTACATCTTGTTCAACTACACCCCGACCATGATGGGCACCACCTCCCAGGCGCAGAACATCGACGCGCGAATCATGGGCGGCGAACTCGGCGCGGCCTACCAGCTGACCAGCAACTGGAAAGCCGACGCGACCCTGGCCTACGCCTGGGGCAAGAACAGCAGCGAAGGCAACGCATTGCCGCAAATGCCGCCGCTGGACGCGCGTTTCGGCCTGACCTACAGCGAAGACAACTGGAGTGCCGGTGCCCTGTGGCGAGTGGTCGCGGCGCAAAACCGCATCGACCAGAACAAGGGCAACGTGGTCGGCAAGGACTTCGACAAGACCTCCGGTTTTGGCGTGTTCTCGCTCAATGGCGCCTACCGTATCAACAAAAACTGGAAGGTCAGCAGCGGCGTCGACAACCTGTTCGGCAAGGCTTACGCCGAGCATTTGAACCTGGCCGGCAACGCCGGTTTTGGCTACCCGGCCAATGACCCGCAGGCCATCAAAGAACCGGGGCGAACGCTCTGGACCAAGGTGGACATGAGCTTTTAAGAGTATCGCGGGCAAGCCCGCTCCCACATAGACAGTGGAGAACCTGTGGGAGCGAGCCTGCTCGCGATCGGTTGCGCAGCAACCGCAAAACAAACAACTAAAAGAACCATGCCAAAGCGGAGCACACGTGATGAAACAGCCCAAAGTAAATTTCTACAACCTGGCCTGGCGCTGGCATTTCTATGCCGGTCTGTTCGTCGCGCCATTCATGGTGATGCTGGCCTTGACCGGCGTCATCTACCTGTTCAAGCCGCAACTCGATCCGATGATGTACGGCAGCCTGATGAACGTACCGGCCGGGCATCACAGCGTCCCGGCCGATGACCTGCTCAAACGGGTGAAACAGGCGTACCCACACGCCACGATCAAACAGTACCTGCCGCCGGTCAACGCCGAGCGCAGCGCTCAGTTTGTCGTGATCAATGGCGGTAGCGAACTCAACGTATTCGTCGATCCCTATCAGGGCGACATCCTTGGCGAGCAAGACGCCAAGCAGAATCTGCAAGCGGTGGCGCGAGCGATTCATGGTGAATTGATGATCGGCACCGTCGGTGATCGATTGGTCGAACTGGCTGCTGGCTGGGGCGTGGTGTTGGTGGTTTCCGGCGTGTTCCTGTGGTGGCCGCGTGGCCAGGCGGCCGGTATTTTGTGGCCGCGCCTGACCAGTCGCGGTCGGGTGCTGTGGCGTGATTTGCATGCTGTGACCGGGTTCTGGGGCGCATCGTTGCTGCTGGTGATGCTGCTCAGCGGCATGACCTGGACCGGGTTCTGGGGCCAGAAATATGCGCAGGTGTGGAACGTGTTTCCGGCGGCAATGTGGGACAGCGTGCCCAAATCCGATGTCGAGGCCCGCAGCCTCAACACTGCCACTCGCCAGACCGTGCCGTGGGCCATGGAAAACACGCCGATGCCGATGTCCGGCGACCACGCCGAACACATGACCCACGATGGCGCCAAAGCCGGCCCCGCCGCACCGACCATCAGCCTGCAAGACGTGCAGAACATCGCCGTGCAACGCAAGGTCGAGCCGGGTTACAGCATCACCTTCCCGACCACCGACACCGGCGTGTTCACCATCGCCGTGTTCGCGGACGACCCGCGCAATGACGCCACTTTGCATGTCGACCAGTACACTGGCGATGTCCTCGCCGACGTGCGCTACGAGCAATACGGGACCGTCGCCCGCGCCACAGAAATCGGCGTGATGTTGCACGAAGGCAAGATGTTTGGCGTGTTCAACCAGATCGTCGTGCTGCTGATCTGCCTGATGATTTTGCTCAGCGCGGTGAGCGGCGTGGTGATCTGGTGGAAGCGTCGTCCACAAGGCAAGTTCGGTGTTCCACCGCTGCGCCACGACCTGCCGAGATGGAAAACCGCGATGGTCATCATGTTCGCTCTGGCCGTGGCGTTTCCGTTGGTGGGGGCTTCGCTGGTGGTGGTGTGGGTGCTGGATCGTGTGCTGTTTTCGCGATTCACCCGGCAAACTGAATCGGCCTCACCTTCTTCATGAAGCAGGCGAGATGCGCGATTTAGACGAATCTGTAGACTTGCCGCGCTTAGCTCGGCATCATCTCTAGTGTTACTGTATAACTCAAATACAGTGTTTTGATCAGCAGGCCCGCTCCCCCAGGATTTGCGCGATCCCTGTGGGAGCGCGCTTGCCCGCAATGGCGTCATCAGCATCACCCACTCTCTCAGAGCAACTGCATGACCTCGCTTAACCTCTCAAACCTCGCTTGGACACCCCTGGGCCACGGCCACTGCCATCACCAGTTCCAGCTGCGTGAGGCGTCCCTGCAGGTGGCCGCCGGTGAGTTCGTCGGGTTGATCGGCCCCAACGGCAGCGGCAAGACCAGCCTGCTGCGCTGCGCTTATCGCTTCAGCAAGCCCGAGAGCGGCGAGGTCCGGCTCGACCACCATAACGTCTGGAAGCAATCCTCGCGCTGGTGCGCCCAACGCATCGCCGTGGTGTTGCAGGAGTTCCCCGATGCCTTCGGTCTGACCGTCGACGAAGTGGTCGCCATGGGCCGCACACCGCACAAAGGCCTGTTTGGTGGCGACACGATTGAAGACCGGAATCTGGCAACTCAAGCATTGGCGTCCGTCGGCCTCAGAGGCTTCGAAGACCACGCCTTCGCCACCCTCTCCGGCGGTGAAAAACAACGTGTGATCCTCGCCCGCGCCCTGGCTCAGCAACCGCAATTGCTGATCCTCGACGAGCCGACCAACCACCTCGACCCACGCTATCAACTGGAACTGTTGCAACTGGTCAAACGCCTGAAAATCGGCACCCTGGCCAGCATCCACGACCTCAATCTGGCGGCCGCTTTCTGCGATCGTTTGTACGTGATCCATCACGGTCGCATCGTCGCCAGCGGCACGCCGAAAGAAGTCCTGAGCGCCCCGCTGCTGCGCGACGTGTTCGGCGTCGAAGCGCTGATCGATGAACACCCCTTGCACGGCTACCCACGAATTACCTGGATAACCCAACCATGACTTTGCGTTCCCTGCTTTGCTTCACGCTGTTGCTGGGCAGTGCCCACGCGTTGGCCGAGGCCACGAACTACCCGTTGACGATCCAGAGCTGCAACCGCGAAGTGACCTTCACGCAGGCGCCGAAACACGCGGTCAGCCATGACATCAACATGACCCAGATGATGCTCGCCCTTGGCTTCAAACCGCGCATGGCCGGCTACAGCGGCGTGTCCGGCTGGAAGTCAGTCACGCCCGAAATGCAGACCATCCTCGACGGCTTGCCCGAGCTGGCAGCCAAATACCCGTCGGTGGAAACCCTGCTCAATGCCAACGTCGACTTCTTCTTCGCCGGTTGGGATTACGGCATGCGCGTGGGTGGCGACCTCACGCCTCAAACGTTGCAACCGCTGGGCATCAATGTCTACGAGCTGACCGA
This sequence comes from Pseudomonas sp. FSL W5-0299, assembly GCF_005930655.1. Lineage (NCBI taxonomy): Bacteria > Pseudomonadati > Pseudomonadota > Gammaproteobacteria > Pseudomonadales > Pseudomonadaceae > Pseudomonas > Pseudomonas sp. FSL W5-0299. The sequence continues at coordinate 78,898 of NZ_RXHX01000015.1, read as the reverse complement.
GTCCTGCGCCTTTGTCATGAAGCGTCCACCGGCCAGCCTGGAAGACACCTACAACGACCTGCGCAACCTCGGCAAGATCTTCGACGTTCAGGACCGCGCCAATGCCTTGATCGCCAAAATGCAGGCGCAAGTCGCCGAGGTGCGCAAGGGTCTGCCCGCCGATAAACCTCGGGTCTTCCTTTACGACAGTGGCGAAGACCGCGCCATGACGTCCGGCCGCCTCGGCATGCCGCAGGCACTGATCGACGCCGCGGGCGGGCGCAACATTCTGGACGACGTCGAGGCGAGCTGGACCCGCGTCAACTGGGAAGACGTGGTCGAGCGCAACCCTCAGGTGATCGTGATCGTCGACTACGGCGAAGTCACCGCCGAACAGAAAGAACACTTCCTGCTCAGCAACAAGGCGCTGCAATCGGTGGACGCGATCAAGAACCAGCGTTTCATCGTGATTCCGTATGTGCAGGCCACGCCGGGCATCGACAACGTGCTGGCGGTTGAAACCCTGGCCAAAGGTTTCCACGGCGAATGATGGATCGTCGCTATGTCTTGCTGCTGGTGATGCTCGCCGCGCTGTTGCTGGTGTCGTGCGTGGTGTCGCTGGGCTTCGGTCCGGCGCGGGTTCCGGTGGACGTGGTGGGGCGGATCTTGCTGCACAAGGTGTTCGGTGTGGGTGAAGTGAGCTGGACTGCAGGGCAGGAGCACATTGTCTGGCTGATCCGCGTGCCGCGCATGCTGCTCGGTGCGCTGGTCGGTGCTGGCCTGGCGCTGATCGGCGCGGTGCTGCAAGCGGTGACGCGCAATCCATTGGCCGACCCGCACCTGCTCGGGGTCACTTCCGGTGCGACCCTTGGCGCGGTGATTGTGGTGCTGCACGTCGGTGAAATCGTCGGCCTGCTGACCTTGCCGATCGCGGCGTTTATCGGCGCGCTGCTGAGCATGTTGACCGTGCTGATGATCGCCAATCGCAACGGTCGTCTGGACAGTGACCGGCTACTGCTGTGCGGTGTGGCGGTGTCGTTCGTGATGATGGCGATTGCCAATTTGCTGCTGTTCTTCGGCGACCACCGGGCGAGTTCGGCGGTGATGTTCTGGATGCTCGGCGGGCTCGGGTTGGCGCGTTGGGAGTTGCTTGCGGTGCCGGCCGCCAGCGTGTTGCTGGGATTGGTCTTGCTGCTAGGCATGGCCCGACCGTTGAATGCGCTGATGGCCGGCGAACAGACCGCCGTCACCCTTGGCTTGAATGCGCGTACCGTGCGCTTGCGGGTGTTTCTGATTGCGTCGCTGATGACCGGCGTATTGGTTTCGATCAGCGGGTCGATCGGGTTTGTCGGGCTGATGGTGCCGCACATTGCCCGTCGACTGGTCGGGGCCGAGCACCGGCGATTGTTACCGGCGTGTGTATTGCTGGGCAGCGTGTTTCTGGTATGGGTCGACGTCGCCGCGCGCACCCTGATCGCCCCCGAGGACTTGCCGATTGGCGTGGCCACGGCGGCGATTGGCGGGTTGTTTTTCATCGGTCTCATGCAGCGTCGCTGAGCCATGCCAACCGGAGGGGGGCACGGCTCATCCTGCGCTCAGATCAATGAACGCTGCACTTCACAGTTCGTCACGATCTGGCTTCGTCGCCGGTTGCACAGGGGGCTGCCAGGTCGCATTCAATCGCCCGCGACGTTGCCAGTAACCATCGGTGTCCAGTACCTCAAGCAATCCGACACTGGCGAGCGCGGCGAGGTACGCATCGACCCCGTCCTTCGCCTCCTCGTTGAACAAGGCCGTTTCCTGTGGCGAGAAGCTGGGGGTGAATTTGAACAGGGCCCCGCCACGACCGGTGAAATAGCAACAGCCCCCGGAGACACCGCTCTTTTTCACAACATCTCTGCAGAACCACAGGTCGGCCAAGGCCAGGTTATCCATCAGTAATCGATCAGACGCAGTGGGGTCCTTCACGAACAGGTTGAAGCGTTTGTAGAACTGATGAACAGCCGCCCATTTGTAGTCCTGCGGAAAAACCGGCAACGGCAAAGGCTGCGCACCCGGCACCGTGACCGGTGCAATGGGCCCACCCGGCCCTGAGTAAAACAGCGTACTGGCAGCCCCACTGTTGACGCCGTCCTCATGCGGCTCGACGGCCACGAACGAAGAAGACGCCTGATGGATCAGCACGCCACCCAGATACGGTTGGCCGACGTACTCGCCAATCAATCGCTGCGCCAAGCGAGCCGCATCATCGGCATGGGCGAAGACGGGGCCGAGCGCAAACCGGTTGTCCTGCTCCCACTTGATCAGCTCGATGCCGGTTTTGACACCCCGGGCATCAACCCTGAGCGGCGACCAGAAAGCGCTGCGCACCACGACCTGCAACTCACCGTTGGCGATGACTTTGCGCAGGTAGTCAATCAGCGATTCCCGGCCTGATTGCAGGATTTTCTCGTAGGCCACCGTGGCATGAAACAGGGTCCACTCAGGTGCCTTGGCCCTGGGGGCATAGCGCAACAAGGCGCCGTCGGCGCAGGAGATGTAGACGTTGAGGTACGTGGATCCTTCAGCCGTGCGCACACCGACAGCGCCCAGCCCGTAGGACAGGTCTCGAGGCGAGATGAAGCTCTGCGTCACGTCATGGGGCAATCGTCCCGGGCTTGTCGACGGACACAAATAAATGCCCTCGACTCGATACCCCAACGGTAGCAACCCTTGGGGAAATACCCGCTCGACCGTGAGATGCCCTTGCCGCCCGTCGATCGGCAGCGTCGTCACGTACCGTTCACCGTTCAGTCCCTTGAGCACAAAGCCGAACATCAGGCTGGCACGGGCGCCTACCGTGCGATGGACATGGCGCATGGCATCGTCTACCTGCGTGAAGACCGGGCTGAGCGCCGGCTCGGTAATGGCAAATCGATGCACGTCCGACGAGATAATCCCCGGATAAGCACTCCAGTGCGACAGTTGCCTGGCCTCGCCCCACAGTCGGCTCCCCCGAATCACTTGCAACCGGCCGGCCCTTGCAACCTGATTGACATACTCGCTCGGTGTTAGCGTGCCGTTGCGCATCTGCAGTTCTATCGGGGTATGCCGGCGCTGCAATTGGCTGGGTGGCGCCAATGCCCGAGCGAGTTGCTTTTCGCTGGCGCTTGCACTGAGGGTGTAGCTGATCAGGCTGCCGTCGAGCCCCAGCAGGTATTCCTTGCCGGGCGACAGAGACGGGGAACCCCCGGAGCCGGTCAGAATGTCCGCCAGAAAATCCGTGGAAAACATCGCCTGGTACACGTCCCGCTCGCGGTTCGACAGCGCGAAAATCGGTTCGATCGGGATTCTGGAATGGTACCGGGCGACGACCGTACTCCCGGTCAGAAACAAACCCTGTTCAATCAATTCATCCAGACGAATCCAGTTGGCAGGGAAGTTCTCGACCTCCACGGCCACCGGCAACGTTGCGACAAACAAACCATCGGCGCGACGCAGCACCAGGCCGCCGTAGACCCGCTCACGCCGTGAGCCCAACTGCGCCAGCGCATAGTCCGCAGCATCGTCCTGCGACACAAAGACCGGGCTGAGGGCTCGCCGCTGGATCTGCACGAAAGGTGTCCAGTCAGGTCCGACACTCCCCGGCTCGTCCCACAGCTCACTGGTGCGCAGCACCTTCAGTTCTCCGGCCTTGGCGAGCATTTGAATGACGTTGGCATAGGGTCGTGTGTCCTTGCCTAATGCTGACGTCAGTTGCTGCACACCCTGATAGTCGAGTTGTGTTGAGGAGGCCGAGTACTGGTAACGCAACAATGCCCCATCCAGTGTTGCGATAAAAATGTTCAGGTCCTGAAAATGCGTCAGGCGTTGCGTGCCCTTGTCGTCGTGGATCGCAGCAGCCAAATCGCTGATGGACGCAAAATGCCGGGCAAACCAGGCCTCCGTGGTCGATAACCCTTTAGGCATCCAGCTTGCCGCGTAATAAAGCCCGAGGGTCCTGAACTCGTCGATCAATACGGGAGCGCCAAAGTCGCTTGCCTGGTTCAGCGCCCCCAGGCCCCTGGGCGTAACCGTTTCGGTCGCCACGTACTCCTCGCGCGCCTTGTGCTTGAGGATGAATCCCCAACCCGCCGCGGCTGCGCGGTAGTCGAGCCGGGCACGATGGCGGGCGTTCAACACGGCGTCTTCGGCACTGGTAAAAATCGCCCCCAGCACGGGAGCGGCAATGTCTGTGCGGGCGGCCTCGTTATTTGACTGATCACCCAGCACCGTTCCCCGCGGCCCCCACACGTCGCTGCCGACCACCACGCGTAATCTGCCGGTGCCGGCCAGTTCGTCGACCACTGCACTGGGCTCAAGTGTGCCGGCTGCCAGCTCCTGGTCTATCAGCGTTTTGCCATCGGCGAGTACGGCCGCCCGCTGTTGCAGGCGGTTGCGAGCCGCCACTTTCGATACATCGGGGCTGTAAACCAACAGGGCGTCGGCCGAGCCGGACAGGTAGAAATCAACAACATGCGCACGCTTGTCGAACACCGAGCGAATGTCTTCGGTGGTGAACATTTGTGCGTGGGTCAGTTGCTCTTGCAAGTCAGCACGCACAATGGCTCCGGCATCCGCTTGCCAACGCGAGGCGTACAGCCCATGAAAAGAGTGACCCTCGACCAACACGATCGGTGCCCCGGTAGCGTCGAGGGGGCAGAGCCTGTCCAGTGCAAACCGTTTTGCGGCAAACACCGGCTCGGTGGCGACGAAACGTTGGTTTCGATCCTGCAAAACCATCCCGACGAAGCCCTGTTCACGCCGGCTGCCAATATATTCATGAGCAAAACGGGCGGCATCGTCCGCCCTGAGGAAAGCGGGACTCAAGCGCCTCGACCGGGCATAGGGTTGCCAGTCAGGCCCCACGATCCCGACAACATCCCAAAGCGCGCTGTCCTTCAGCACCGTCAGCTCGCCAGCCGCTGCCACCTGTCCGATGTAATCCGCAGGCTTGAGCGTACCGGTCTTCAGTCGCACGTTGAGATCCGCGCTGTCCTCCAGCGGTACTTCACGCAGGTGCGCCGAAGGTCGGTATTGCAACACGGCGCCGTCCCGGGTCCGGGCGTACACCTTGAGGTAGTCCGGGTACTCCTGCCGGTGGACATCTTCCAGCGAAAACCTGATGCCCGTAGCCAACTCCTGCGGTGAAAAAAAGCGCTCATAAAGCCAGGGCTCGCCGGCGCTCTGAGACGCATCACCCTGCAGCATGAAGTAGACGCCGTTCAGGTCGAAATCGAGCAGGCGCTCCAGCGTGCGATCGGCATTCATCGGGAAGGACTTGAACAGTTCGGCTGCCGGCTCGCTGGAAAGCACCGGATAGGTCGCCATGTACTGCGCGCTGCCGGCAGAGGTCACGACAAACCCCAGATAAGCGCTGCCGGTGGATGCGCTTACCGTGGCGGCGGCCGCTTCGATGGCCTTGTCCACCTGGTCGAACACCGCACAAAAAAACGGCTGTACCGACGTCGAACTTCTCACCGCAGCCGTACCGAGCGTCCAGTTCGTCGGCACGTTTCCTCGCACGCCTCCCCACGGTGCATTGGCTACCAGTACGCTCAGGGTGCCGGTCTGGGCGACTTTCTGAATCAGTTGCTCAACGTCGGAGAACGGCCCGAAAGCCTTGACGCCCAGCTCAATGAGTTCTTCCTCTTCTGCCGGCTGAGTGGACTCGTACTTGATCAACGAGCCATCCGGCCCCGACAAATAATGACGCTGGCCATAGGCGCCCGGGTCCTGCATGTGACTCAGGAGATGTGCTCTGGAAAAAAATCCGAGGCTCAACGTGATCTCCTCAGTCGTCCAGCGCGGATGAATACGCTGGACGTCAGCGTGACTGGCCGCGTGGGACAAGTAATACGCCGCGCCCCTGTAGCCGGGTGGGGCAAACAGCTCTTGGGGGTTTTCAGAAGATGACAGGAAGTCGAAATCGAAATGCCTCATCCTTCCCGCCACCGGCAATGTGGGCTGAAATTTTCCGTCGCCACGCTGCAAGATCACACCGCCGTAAGTCTTGTCATGGCGCGCGCCGATCTGCCGGTGAGCCCAGTAGGCCGCGTCATCCGCGCTGATGAAGGTCGGCCCCAGGGCAGGAAAGGTTGCCCCGCGTCGGGGTGCTGAAGGTGTACTGATAGAGATGCCGTTCATGCGCTGCTCACTCAACTGAGAAGCCACGATGATCAAGATCCCGGAGCGCGGCAGGTGGTACATATATATCGCTACCGTTTTTTTTGCTTTGCCGCACCCGGCACCAATGCTGCGCACGGCGGTGCACCCGCGCCTTCATCAAGCCCCAGTCTGGTGCGTCATCACGTTCACCGAGGGCTCTATTTCAATATTTCCCTGCCTTTTCCGAACAGGCACAGCCCTTGCTAAAGACCCTTCAGTAGTCCGCATCTGCCAACCCAGAAAAAATTCTAATGTTCATGGAGATCGCACAATGAAGCGTCGTAGCTTGATCAAGGCTTTCACACTCACGGCAAGCATTGCCGCGATGGGCATGACCTGGACCGTCCAGGCCGCCGAGACCATCAAGGTCGGTATTCTGCACTCGTTGTCCGGGACCATGGCGATCTCCGAAACCTCGCTCAAAGACATGGCGTTGATGACCATCGACGAGATCAACGCCAAGGGCGGCGTGAACGGCAAGATGCTGGAACCGGTGGTCGTGGACCCCGCGTCGAACTGGCCGCTGTTCGCGGAAAAGGGTCGTCAGTTGCTGACCCAGGACAAGGTCGCCGTGGTGTTCGGTTGCTGGACGTCGGTGTCGCGTAAATCGGTGTTGCCGGTGTTCGAAGAACTCAACGGCCTGCTCTTCTATCCGGTGCAATACGAAGGCGAAGAGATGTCGCCGAACGTGTTCTACACCGGTGCCGCGCCGAACCAACAGGCGATCCCGGCGGTGGAGTATCTGATGAGCGAAGAAGGCGGCAGCGCCAAGCGTTACTTCCTGCTGGGCACCGACTACGTTTACCCGCGCACCACCAACAAGATTCTGCGCTCGTTCCTGCACTCCAAAGGCGTAGCGGACAAGGACATCGAAGAGGTCTACACCCCGTTCGGCCACAGCGATTACCAGACCATCGTGGCCAACATCAAGAAATTCTCGGCCGGAGGCAAGACAGCGGTCATTTCCACCGTCAACGGCGACTCCAACGTGCCGTTCTATAAAGAACTGGCCAACCAGGGCCTGAAAGCGACCGACGTTCCGGTTGTAGCGTTCTCGGTCGGCGAAGAAGAACTGCGCGGCATCGACACCAAACCGCTGGTGGGCAACCTCGCGGCCTGGAACTACTTCGAGTCGGTCGAGAACCCGGCGAACAAGAAATTCGTGGCCGACTGGAAAGCCTACGCGAAGAAACACAACCTGCCGGGCGCCGACAAAGCGGTGACCAACGATCCGATGGAAGCCACTTACGTGGGCATCCACATGTGGGCGCAAGCGGCTGAGAAAGCCAAATCCACCGACGTCGACAAAGTCCGCGAAGCGCTCGCCGGCCAGACCTTTGCCGCGCCGTCGGGTTACACGCTGACCATGGACAAGACCAACCACCACCTGCACAAGCCCGTGATGATCGGCGAAATACAGGCCGACGGTCAGTTCAACGTCGTGTGGCAGACCGAAGGGCCGATCCGTGCCCAGCCTTGGAGCCCGTTCATTTCGGGTAACGACAAGAAGCCGGATTATGCGGTGAAGAGCAACTGAGTCACTGGATGTCGGCCTGAGCACTTCATTCAGGACCGACACAAATCCCTGTAGTAGTGAGCCTGCTCGCGATAGCGGTGGGACAGACAACAGACCTGTTGATTGATAGACCGCTATCGCGAGCAGGCTCACTCCTACATTTAGCCCGCGCAAGGCCTTACATATGCCCACCGCCCTTTACCGCTTGATCTTTGCACTCGCGCTCTTACTGCCGATGGCCGCGCATTCCGGCGACGCCGAAGACTTCGTCGCCGCCAATCCCGTGCAGCAAGCCAAGCTTCTGGAGTCCTGGGCTGCGCAGCCCGATCCTGCCCGCATCGAACTGATCAACGCCCTGCAACAAGGCGAGTTGACCGTCGACGGCCAAGCCAAAACCCTGCGCCTGAACAATCGTCTGCGGGGTCTGATCGACACCGCGCTGGCCAGCCACCAATTGCTCGCCGCCGACGCCAAAATCCGTCTGGCCGCCGCGCAGCAATTGCAGAAAAGTGCCAAACCGGCCCAGCTGAAATTCCTCGACCAACAACTGGCCGGCGAAAAAGATGAAACCGTCCACGCAGCCCTGAGCCTGGCGCTGGCCAACCTGCAACTGGTCGACACCGACCCGGCCGTGCGCCTCGCGGCGGTGCGCCTGCTCGGCGAAACCGGCGATCCGCTGGCCCGCACCCGCCTCGAAAGCCTGCTGGAGCCGGGCATTGAAACAGACGCCAACGTGCGCACCGCTGCCGAAACCAGCCTGGCCCAGGTCAAACGTAAACTGCTGATCGGCGAAATCCTCGGGCAAGCGTTCAGCGGCATGTCCCTGGGCTCGATCCTGCTGCTCGCCGCCCTGGGACTGGCGATCACCTTCGGTCTGCTCGGCGTGATCAACATGGCCCACGGCGAAATGCTGATGCTCGGCGCGTACTCGACCTACGTGGTGCAGCTGATGTTCCAGCGCTTTGCCCCGCAAGCCATCGAGTTCTACCCGCTGATCGCGTTGCCGGTGGCGTTTTTCGTCACTGCCGCAATCGGCATGGCGCTGGAGCGCACGGTGATTCGTCACCTCTACGGCCGCCCGCTGGAAACCCTGCTCGCGACCTGGGGCATCAGCCTCATGCTGATTCAGCTGGTGCGTTTGGTGTTCGGCGCACAGAACGTCGAAGTAGCCAACCCGGCCTGGCTCTCGGGCGGGATTCAAGTGCTGCCCAACCTCGTGCTGCCGTACAACCGCATCGTGATCATCGCCTTCGCCTTGTTCGTGGTCGTGCTGACCTGGCTGCTCCTGAACAAGACGCGCCTGGGTTTGAACGTGCGCGCCGTCACCCAGAACCGCAACATGGCCGCGTGCTGCGGCGTGCCGACCGGGCGCGTGGACATGCTCGCGTTCGGCCTCGGCTCGGGCATTGCCGGACTCGGCGGCGTCGCGCTCAGCCAGATCGGCAACGTCGGCCCGGACCTCGGCCAGAGCTACATCATCGACTCGTTCCTGGTGGTGGTGCTCGGCGGTGTCGGTCAGTTGGCCGGCAGCGTCCTGGCCGCGTTCGGCCTGGGCATCGCCAACAAGATTCTCGAACCGCAGATCGGCGCCGTGCTCGGCAAGATCCTGATCCTCGCGCTGATCATTCTGTTCATCCAGAAGCGTCCGCAAGGCCTCTTCGCACTGAAAGGACGGGTGATCGACTGATGAACCAGCCCCTGATGCTCACGGCCAGCCAAAAGGCCGGCCCCAAAGTCACCATCGCTGTTGGCGCGGTGATTCTGGTTCTGCTGCTGGCGTTGCCGCTGTTCTCACTGTTGTCGCCGGACAGTGTGTTCCACGTCTCGGCCTACACCCTGACGCTGGTGGGAAAAATCCTTTGCTACGCCATCGTCGCCCTCGCCCTCGATCTGGTCTGGGGTTACGCGGGGCTGTTGTCCCTCGGCCACGGCCTGTTCTTCGCCCTCGGCGGCTATGCGATGGGCATGTACTTGATGCGCCAGGCCTCAGGCGATGGCTTGCCGGCGTTCATGACCTTCCTGTCGTGGACCGAACTGCCGTGGTACTGGACCGGCACCAGCAGCTTTCTCTGGTCGATGTGCCTGGTGGTGTTGGCGCCGGGGTTGCTGGCGCTGGTGTTCGGGTTTTTCGCCTTCCGTTCGCGGATCAAGGGCGTGTATTTCTCGATCATGACCCAGGCCCTGACCTTCGCCGGGATGCTGCTGTTTTTCCGCAACGAAACCGGGTTTGGTGGCAACAACGGCTTCACCAACTTCCGCACCATTCTCGGCTTTGGCATTACCGAGCCGGGCACGCGCGCGGTGCTGTTTTTCGCCACGGTGGTGTTGCTGGTGGCGAGCCTGTTTATTGGCTGGCGCCTGGCGCAGAGCAAGTTCGGCCGGGTGCTGACCGCGTTGCGCGATGCGGAAAACCGCCTGATGTTTTGCGGCTACGACCCGCGGGGTTTCAAGCTGTTTGTCTGGGTCTTGAGTGCGGTGCTGTGTGGTCTGGCTGGCGCACTGTACGTGCCGCAAGTCGGAATCATCAACCCGAGTGAAATGTCGCCGACCAACTCCATTGAAGCGGCCGTATGGGTGGCCCTCGGTGGTCGCGGCACGCTGATCGGTCCGCTGCTCGGCGCCGGTGTGGTCAACGGCATGAAGAGCTGGTTCACCGTGGCATTCCCCGAATACTGGCTGTTCTTCCTCGGCGCACTGTTCATCGTCGTGACCTTGTACCTGCCCAAAGGCGTGATCGGTCTGCTGAAAAAGAGAGGTGAGCAATGAGAGTCACTGCGACGGCTGAATTCATGCTCGAACCGGCATTTTTTCCTGTGGAGCCCAACAAGGATGCCGGCAGCAGCCGCGATGCCATCGGCCTCGGGCAACGTGTCGGCCCTGGCCTGGACACACGCCACGGCACGATCCTGACCCTGGAAGACATCAGCGTCAGCTTCGATGGTTTCAAGGCGCTCAACGCTCTGAACCTGTACATCGGCGTCGGCGAATTGCGCTGCATCATCGGCCCCAACGGCGCGGGCAAGACCACGCTGATGGACGTCATCACCGGCAAGACTCGCCCCAGTCACGGCAAAGCCTGGTTCGGTGAAACCCTGGACCTGACGTCGATGAGCGAAGTGCAGATTGCCCAGGCCGGCATCGGCCGCAAGTTCCAGAAGCCGACGGTGTTCGAAGCCTTGAGCGTGTTCGAGAACCTGGAGCTGGCGCAGAAAACCGACAAGTCGGTGTGGGCCAGCCTGCGGGCTCGCCTCAGTGGCGAACAGAAAGATCGCATCAGCGAGGTGCTGGAAACCATTCGCCTGACGGCCTCGGTCAATCGCCCGGCGGGTCTGTTGTCCCACGGCCAGAAGCAGTTTCTGGAGATCGGCATGCTGCTCATGCAAGACCCGCAACTGCTGCTGCTCGACGAGCCGGTGGCGGGCATGACCGATGCCGAGACCGAGTTCACCGCCGAACTGTTCAAAAGCCTGGCCGGCAAGCATTCGCTGATGGTGGTGGAGCACGACATGGGTTTTGTCGGCTCGATTGCCGACCACGTCACCGTGTTGCACCAGGGCAGCGTGCTGGCCGAAGGGTCGCTGGAACAGGTGCAGGAAAACGAGCGTGTAATCGAGGTTTATCTCGGAAGATGATTTTGCTCCCGTAGGAGCGAGGCTTGCCCGCGAAGCTTTTGGCGGCCTCCAGGCCCCCTTCGCGGGCAAGCCTCGCTCCTACGGGGGATTTGAGGGGAATTTGAAGATGCTGCAAGTCGACAAACTGCACCAGTATTACGGTGGTAGCCACATCCTGCGGGGCCTGACGTTTGACGTGAAGGTCGGTGAAGTGACGTGCCTGCTGGGGCGCAACGGCGTGGGCAAGACCACCCTGCTCAAATGCCTGATGGGTTTGCTGCCGGCCAAGGAAGGCGCGGTGAACTGGGAAGGTAAACCGATCACCACGTTCAAGCCGCACCAGCGGGTGCATGCCGGGATCGCCTATGTGCCTCAGGGTCGCGAAATTTTCGGCCGCCTGACCGTGGAAGAAAATCTGCTGATGGGTCTTTCGCGATTTCCTGGTTCTGAGGCCAAGGAAGTGCCGGCCTTCATCTACGAGCTGTTCCCGGTATTGCTGCAAATGAAGCAACGGCGTGGCGGTGACTTGTCCGGCGGCCAACAGCAGCAATTGGCGATTGGTCGCGCACTGGCCAGCCGTCCACGGCTGTTGATTCTCGATGAGCCCACCGAAGGCATCCAGCCGTCGGTGATCAAGGAGATCGGCGTGGTGATCAAGAAGCTCGCGGCCCGGGGCGACATGGCGATTCTACTGGTCGAGCAGTTCTACGATTTCGCCGCCGAACTGGCCGACCAGTACCTGGTGATGTCCCGCGGCGAGATCGTGCAGCAAGGTCGCGGCGAAAATATGGAAGCCGAGGGTGTACGCGGTCTGGTTACGATCTAATCTGAAGCGTCCTGACGATAACTAGAAGACATGAACTTACCTCTCCCCACTGCCCTGTTTACCCCGAGCTGGCATGCCGAGCTGGAATTGGGCTACGCCCGGTTCGGCGACAGCACGCGACCGGTCCAGCGCCGACATAAAGGCCCGCTGCGGGTGCAGAAGCACCTGTATGCCGAAGGGCCGCAAGTGTGCCAGCACATCATCGTTCATCCGCCGGGCGGCATCGCAGGCGGTGATCGACTGGACATCTCGGCCAGCGTCGGCCCGGATGCCTGGGCGCAAATCACCAGCCCGGGCGCTGCCAAATGGTATCGCGCGGCGGGGCCCGCCTATCAGCAGCTGACGTTGAAAGTGGCGTGCGGTGCGACACTGGAATGGCTGCCGCAAGAGACGATTATCTTCAGCGACGCCCAGGCCGAACTCGGCACCTCGATTGATCTGGAGGGCGACGCCCGGCTGTTTTACTGGGACGTCGTGGCGCTGGGTCGCCCGGCCAGTGGCGAGCGCTTCGACCTCGGGCATTTTCAGGCGCAACTGGACATCCGCCGCGACGGCCAGTTGCTCTGGCACGAACGCCAGCGCATTGTCGGGGATGACGGGCTGCTCGACTCGCCGATTGGCCTGGATGGGCAGCCGGTGTTTGCGACGTTGCTGGTCACGGGTGAGATCGATAGCGAACTGCTGGAAACCTGTCGCTCGCTGCCCAATGAAGTGCGCGGGGATCTGACGCAATTGCCGGGGCTTCTGGTGGCTCGGTGTCTGGCCAGTGAGGCGCTGTTGGCGCGGGGCTGGATGATTGATTTGTGGCGGTTGCTGAGACCTGCGTTGCTCGGCAGGGAAGCGGTCCCACCCAGAATATGGAGCACCTGAAACACTTTCCAATGTGGGAGCGAGCCTGCTCGCGAAGGCGCGGTGTCATTCAACATAGATGCTGATTGGCCCGCCGCCTTCGCGAGCAGGCTCGCTCCCACAAGGTTTGCATTCACAGTTCCAATGACCTTTTTAACTGCCCTGATGGATTCCAAACGATGGACCTGACCCCACGCGAAAAAGACAAGCTGCTGATCTTCACCGCAGGCCTCGTGGCCGAGCGGCGTTTGGCGCGCGGCGTGAAACTCAATTACCCGGAAGCCATGGCCTACATCTCCGCTGCGCTGCTCGAAGGCGCGCGTGACGGCCAGACCGTGGCCGAACTGATGCACTTCGGCACCACCCTGCTCAGCCGCGAACAAGTGATGGAAGGCATCCCGGAAATGATCCCGGAGATCCAGGTCGAAGCGACGTTCCCCGACGGCACCAAACTGGTCACCGTTCACCAACCCATCGCCTGAGGACGCGTCATGACCTATCACATCCGCGACGCGCTGCACGCCGATCTGCCGGCGATCCGCGACATCTACAACGACGCCGTGCTCAACACCACGGCGATCTGGAACGAACAGGCCGTGGACCTGGGCAACCGTCAGGCATGGTTCAGCGCCCGGCAAGCCCAGGGTTATCCGATCCTGGTGATCGTCGACGGCGATAACAGTGTGCTGGGCTACGCTTCATTTGGTGACTGGCGGCCGTTCGACGGTTTCCGCCACACCGTCGAGCACTCGGTCTACGTGCGTAGCGACCAGCGTGGCAACGGTCTCGGCCCGCAATTGATGACGGTGCTGATCGAGCGCGCCAAAGACTGCGACAAACATGTCATGGTCGCTGCCATCGAAAGCGGCAACGCCGCTTCCATCCGTTTGCATGAACGGGCCGGTTTCGTGACCACCGGGCAAATGCCGCAGGTGGGCACCAAGTTCGGCCGCTGGCTGGACCTGACCTTCATGCAACTGACCCTCAATCCTGGCGCGGAGCCGCCGCCCGCCAACAAGGAGTAATTGCCGATGAACGCTGCCCAACTGCGCCGCGTCAATGTTGAAAGCTTTGCGCACTATCGTCAGGGTTTGATTGATTTGCTGCTCGACGCCGTCGGCTATGGCGCCAGTGTCGGGTTCATGGCCAATCTGGACGCCACTCAGGCCCGCGCCTATTTCGATGAGGTTCAGGACAACCTGAACAAGGGCAACGTACTGCTGTGGGTGGTGGTCAAGGACGAGCAAGTGCAGGCCAGTGTGCAACTGACCCTGTGCCAGAAAGCCAACGGTCTGAACCGTGCCGAAGTGCAGAAACTGCTGGTGCGCGAACATGCGCGCCGTCGTGGCCTGGGCCAACAATTGATGAGCGCGCTGGAACAGGCCGCGCTCCAGCACAAACGCGGCATGCTTTACCTCGACACCGAAGCCGGCTCCCCCGCCGAAGACTTCTACAAGGCCCTGGGTTACACCAAGGCAGGTCAAATCCCTGATTACGCCTGCGACCCGAGCGGCCAGTACAAACCGACCGCCCTCTACTACAAGATTCTTCAGGGAGCCCACTGATGATTCCCGGTGAATACCAGATCCAGCCCGGCGACATCGAACTCAACGTTGGCCGTCGCACTGTCAGCCTGAAAGTGGCCAACAGTGGCGACCGGCCGATCCAGGTCGGCTCGCACTACCACTTCTTCGAAACCAACGACGCCTTGAGCTTCGACCGCGCCGCCAGTCGCGGCATGCGCCTGAACATCCCCGCCGGCACCGCCGTGCGCTTCGAGCCGGGGCAGAGTCGCGAGGTCGAGCTGGTGGACCTGGCCGGGCATCGCCGGGTGTTCGGGTTTGCCGGCAGGATCATGGGTGACCTCTAAGGAATGCGGTGTCTGCACCGACCCCATCGCGAGCAGGCTCGCTCCCACAGTTGATCGCATTCCCCTGTGGGAGCGAGCCTGCTCGCGAGAGTGAGCGCAGCGAACGATTTCAAATTCAATTGAATCTCAAGGCGAACGAATGAAGATTTCCCGTCAGGCCTACGCCGACATGTTCGGCCCCACCGTCGGTGACAAGGTCCGTCTGGCCGATACCGAGCTGTGGATCGAAGTGGAAAAAGACTTCACCACCTACGGCGAAGAAGTGAAATTCGGTGGCGGCAAAGTCATCCGTGATGGCCAGGGGCAGAGTCAATTACTGGCCGCCGAAGTGGTCGACACCTTGATCACCAACGCGCTGATCATCGACCACTGGGGCATCGTCAAAGCCGACGTCGGCCTCAAAGACGGCCGCATCGCCGCCATCGGCAAGGCCGGCAACCCGGACATCCAGCCGGACGTGACCATCGCGGTCGGCGCCAGCACCGAAGTCATTGCCGGTGAAGGCATGATCCTCACCGCTGGCGGCATCGACACACACATCCATTTCATCTGCCCGCAACAGATCGAAGAAGCATTGATGAGCGGCGTCACCACCATGATCGGCGGCGGCACCGGCCCGGCCACCGGCACCAACGCCACCACTTGCACGTCCGGGCCGTGGCACCTGGCGCGTATGCTCCAGGCTGCCGATGCATTCCCGATGAACATTGGCTTTACCGGCAAGGGCAACGCAAGCCTGCCGGAGCCGTTGATCGAGCAGGTCAAGGCCGGCGCCATCGGCCTCAAGCTGCACGAAGACTGGGGCACCACCCCGGCGAGCATCGACAACTGCCTGAACGTCGCCGACCAGTACGATGTGCAGGTGGCGATCCACACCGACACCCTCAACGAGTCGGGCTTTGTCGAAACCACCCTCGCCGCCTTCAAGGGTCGCACCATCCACACCTATCACACCGAAGGCGCGGGGGGCGGTCATGCCCCGGACATCATCAAGGCCTGCGGCTTTGCCAACGTGCTGCCGAGCTCGACCAACCCGACCCGGCCGTTCACCCGCAACACCATTGACGAACACCTCGACATGCTGATGGTCTGCCACCACCTGGACCCGAGCATTGCCGAAGACGTGGCCTTCGCCGAAAGCCGCATCCGCCGCGAAACCATCGCCGCCGAAGACATCCTGCATGACCTCGGCGCGTTCTCGATGATCAGCTCCGACAGCCAGGCCATGGGCCGCGTCGGTGAAGTCATCACGCGCACCTGGCAGACCGCCGACAAGATGAAAAAGCAGCGCGGCCCGCTTCCCGGGGATGGCGAAGGCAACGACAACTTCCGCGCCAAACGCTACATCGCCAAGTACACGATCAACCCGGCGATCACCCATGGCATCAGCCATGAGGTGGGCTCGGTGGAAGTGGGTAAATGGGCGGATCTGGTGCTCTGGCGTCCGGCGTTTTTTGGCGTCAAGCCGACCTTGATCCTCAAGGGCGGGGCCATTGCGGCCAGCCTGATGGGCGATGCCAATGCTTCCATTCCGACGCCGCAACCGGTGCATTACCGCCCGATGTTTGCCAGCTACGGCGGCTCGTTGCACGCCACCAGCCTGACCTTCATCAGCCAGGCAGCCCAAGAAGCAGGCCTTCCCGAGGCCTTGGGTTTGAAGAAGAAAATCGCAGTGGTCAAAGGGTGCCGCGAGGTGCAGAAAACCGACTTGATCCACAACGACTATCTGCCGACCATCGATGTCGACCCGCAGACCTATCAAGTCAAGGCTGACGGTGTCCTGCTGTGGTGCGAGCCCGCCGATGTGCTGCCGATGGCTCAGCGATATTTCCTGTTTTGATCGTTCTGTCTGCCTGACAATCCCGGCGGCCTGGCGTACCAGCCCCCCGGGAAAAACAGGTGCAATCAGCTGTCCGGCTGCACGACAAAGGGCAGTTCTACCCTTTGCAGTTTTGCCCGGTCGATCGCCTGTTGGGTGAAGGTTTTGAGCAACGCCTTTTGCTCTTCATCGATCGTCTTCAACTCAGCAGCGTATTGCGCATCGGTCATGATGCGTCCCGGTGCAAAGTCGCTTTCCGGCTTGTTCAGTTCCGCGCCGAGCACCCTGAGCGCTTCCTTCAGCCGAGCCTTTTGCTCAAGGGTCAGCGTTGTGTCGTTCGCACGCTGGTCCAAGGCCATATAGAAGTCTGTCGTGGCATCGATCCGGCGCCTGAACACTTTGAAAGCCCGTCGGTTGACACCCTCGACATAGGATGACCAGAACGGCTGCTCGACAAGCAAATCACCGAGCAGCTCACCTTCCTCAAGGTCGAGCACACGCAGGTAAGCATTGTCGATCATCGCCGAGGTGACACCCGCGATCCCTCGGAACTGCATGTTTCGAGACTGCCAGGGCAAGTCCAGCCGTTCGGCAAGATCGGTCATGAACGCCAGGTGAACTTCCACCTCATCGATCGTGCCCATCACCTCCCCCATGGCATTGACACGCCTGAACTCCTCGCCCATCGCCTCGCGTTCGGAAATGGTTTTGCGGGCAATCCTGCTCAGTTCATCCAGACGTGACTTGCCTCGCGCCAGCGTGACCAGTTCACCCTCCACCAGCGAAGGATTGGCCAACTCATAGGCTTCATGAATCAGCACCTCCAGGCCCATGGCATTGAACAGCTGCGCGCCCGCATCGACACACGTTGTGGGCACCGTACTCATGGTGAAGAGTTTTTGCCGAAGCTCGGTATTTTTCGACATCGCCTCGAGCATGCGCCAGACCTTGGCGGTCATATCGACCCGAAACCCGAGGTCATGCTTGAAGTGCCCCGACTCGGTGAGTTTGCGGATTTCGTTGAAAAAACCGACCGATCCGCGCTCATCCTCGACACTGTTCCAGACCGCTTGCTTCGCCACCCATTCCGGCCGTGTCATGCCCTCCTCCCAGTCGAGACTGTCACGCACGCCACGGGGAGGATAAGGTCGATCGGGGTCCATGCCGATGGACTCGATGTAGTCCCTGAGCGTTTGCAGATTGGCCTCGGCCAACCACTGCGGCTCTCGGCTCAGCAAGGTGCGCGCCAGCAATTCCGCCTGAGCGGAGCCAGGGGGCACTGCCGGAATGTGGGTGATTTCGTTGCGCTGCAAATCCAGGAAAAAATGCCGGAACCGCGGTTGTGCGAACAGCCCCTGCGGCCAGGTGTGCACGCCGGTGTCCGCCAGGATCAGCGTATGCAACCTTCTCATGCCGCCAATATCCGGGACTTGCCCCAACGGATTGCCAAACAGGTCCAGGACCTCCAGTCGTGTCAGGTTGCGCAGGTCCGCGACACCTTGTGCATCCAGGACAATACGGTTGCCTCGCATGTTGAGTTCTGTCAGCGCGCGCATGCGGCGGATGGCACCGGGAACAGCGGAGAACGCATTGCCGTTGACGTTGAGCGAACGCAAGCGGGGAAAATGATCGAGAAAGGAACTGTGTTCGTCGGTCAATTCGGACAGGGTCAGATTGAGGCGCGTGACGTGATCGAAATTACCTTCCAGGGCAGGCATGGTACGCAGATGACGCCCCAGCGGGATGTTTTCCAGGTCGAGCACAACGCCCTGCAGATGACCGAATGAATCCACGTGGCGCAACCCGGTGTGCTGCCAGCATTCCCTGATCTCTTTGTATAAAGCGTTTCTGGCTTGCCATTCGGCGACGCCGGCAGGCGTGAAGCTGTACGCTTCGGTCGGCGATTTCAACCAGCGTTGAAAATCGGCGTTGAGCCGATCGAATTCCGCTTCGAGTGCGCTGGCCCTCTGTTCCAGACTGAGTTCGCTGCCACTCATCTGCAGATAGGCCAAGGCTTCGGCCTCCGTCCATCCGGGGCGGACAACACGCACCCGCTCTTGCGGCGTCATGGGTTCGTTGATTCGACTTAGCCCATGAGCCACCCCGCGCATGCCGCCACGCAGGCGCATCGTGACGGGGTCATACGCCGGTTTGCGTACAGGGTTATCGCCCAGAAGCGCGCTGAACCTTTCCCGTGGCAATGGCGTTTTTTGAATGGCGGACTTGAGCGTGGCACCTTGGTTGACGTGATACCCCAGCGCGTTTCGTTCGGCATCCGGCAACGCATGCAACACCGACGCGTATAAATCATCGGCCCCGTGCAATTGCAGATCATCGGTATCGCGCGTCTGGTATTGGCCGTCCTCGCTGACCAGGATTCTGCGGTGGGTGGCGTCCGTCGGGCCGACGCTGTCGCGCAACGGGCCATCGAATGAAAACTCACGGATTTCGATCCGCACGTTTTCGGGCCAGCCGGGTAGCGCCTGCATCGAGTGCAACGCCAGCCGCTCGGTGTCCACACCGAACGCCGCGTCGAGAAAGAGCCCTTCATAAGCGCGCGCGGTTCGTATGGCCCGCAAGGCCACCCTTACCCGCTCCCTGAGTTGCAAGGGGATGCGCGACGGCTCGGTGATGTCGAGCCGGTCTTGCGGCTCGATGTCGGCGAGCAGTTCCCGGGCTACCGCAGCGGGGAGCCCATTGAACGCATCCTGAAGCACCTGCACCTGCGGGTTGTCGGTTTGCTGCAAACGGCGACTCAGCGCGTCAAACAGAGCTGCGCGGCGACTGTCTGCTCGCCCGGCCAGCAGGTTTTTCAAGGCATCGATGCGGACTTGCTCGTCCGTTGAAATGCCCTGCCCGAGCATCGCGTGGATATCGGCCTCGTTCGCAAACTTCACGGCACGCTCCGGCAGTTTCCCTGAACGAACCTCGGCACGACTTATCTTCAGCGTGTCGGCGGGCAGAGCATCGACGTTGCCGAATTTGATCGAGCGCCCGCTATGCCCAGGGCCGTCAAACAGCTCGATGCCTTTTTGCTCAGGCCATCCGGGCCATTCAACCAGCAAGCGGGGCACCTGCTCGACGAATGCTTGCGGAACCTCGTTGAGCCTTATCTGCCCGGGTAGTTTTTGCACTTCGGCCCAGGCCTGGAAGCGTTCGATCGTGTCGGTCAGCAACGCGGGCGGCGGTTCGCTGACCACATGCAAGCGACGCAATTCGTCCTCCTCCATGCCGCTGACGAGACGAATATGCTCCAGGGTGTTATCAGAAAAGCCCTCGACCGCCGGGCCCAGGCGCCGCATGAGGGTGGTTTTGTCCCACTCGATGGGACGGTCGAGTTCGGTTTTCCACGCGCCGCCACCGTTGTGCTCCAGTGTCGGCTGATAAGCCTGTGGCCGGGCCGGATGTTGCAAGCGTGGCTGGCCGGTGCGTGAATCGTTGATCACTTCGAAGTGTTGGTTTTCATGCTTGAGGAAGTCCTTTTCGCTGTGCCGATACAGGCCCTGCTCGCTTGGCTTCGCCTCGGCGGGCAACACCATGTCATGGGCGTAGGGCGAAAGGTCCTGCTTCCAGAGGCGCGTCTGGCCGTCGGCCAGATCAACCTTTTTCAACCGGTTGATAAACGCCGATGGTTTGACCGACGCCGCCGCACCGGCCGGCAAGACATGCCCGGCGCCCATAATGGCCAACTGCGCGAAATTGATCATGACGCCGGTGAGATGGGACGCCGCGTCTTCCTTGTCCCCCTTGCTCCAGTCTTCGAAGCCTTCGAGGGTTTCCAGGACCATCTGCCCGACCATGGCGGCCAGCATCGCTTCGCCCAGGCCGGGCACCAGCATGGCGCCGAAATTGAACACGTTCCAGCCGATGTTCAGATAGCTGATCAGCCGGTTCCAACGGGTGGTGGCGTCTTCATCGCCGGTCGGCACGGCGATGTGCCGCGCATCGGCAATCGCTTTTTCCCTGCGCCAAAGTCTTGTTTGCGCCCAGAGATCGCCCGAAATGATATGGGTGACAGGCTCTGCGTTGGCATTTTCAACGGCGCTCTCCCGCCACCACGGCCCCATGTCCAGCGGCTCGCGCTGTTTCCAGGTGAAGGTCGAGAGGCGCTCGCGAACACGGGCAAAAAACTTGCCCTGGTCTTTTTGCGCGACAAAACGGCTGAAAAACTGTTGATAACCCGGCGAGCGCAACTGGCTCGTCAGCGCCTTCATGAAGTCAGTGAAGGACTCGTATTCCTTGAAGGGGTGGTCGGGATCATCGGGGACATACGCAATCAGCGTCCCCTCCAGACGACTTTGTTGATAAGCATCGTCCCGTTGCAACATGGCCTCAACGAGACCGCTGGGGCCATTGGCGAAAAACGCCTGGAGCAACTTGAACTGATCAAACTCCTGCCCCGGGAGCAGTGTCAGACGTCGCGACCATTCCAGCATCGTTCGTTGATGCTGTGGAATCAGCGCGTCGTAAACCCGTTTGATTTTCGAAGGGTCCGCCACTGCACTGAACAACACAATGCCGGACAGCCTGAACCCCATAATCGCCAGCCGGTGGCATTGCAGGGGCCGACGGCCCATCAAAATGCCTTGTTCGTTGTCACGAATCTGCCGGAGTTTCCCGTAGCCATAGGACGTGATGTCTTTTTTCAGATACGCGATCAGCGCCGATTCGTGAAACGCGGCCTTTTCACTGGCCGTGCATTGCTGCACGACGGTCGCTCTGGCCGTCACCTCTTCGGGCATCAGCAATGCCTTGATGTGACGCTGATAGTGCGCACCGATATCGAGCGTGCGGCACAGGGCGGCAAATCTTTCGACCGTCAGCGTATGCCGCTGAAGTTCGTTTTCGTCGTCCCTGATGAAGATGCCCGAGCCATCGCGAAACGCGCCCTCCTGCGTTTCGGGGGCCTCGAAATTATGCAGGGCCGCTTCCAGCAATGATGATTGCCTGAGCCGACTGGCATGGGTATCGATGCCAATGGCCAGATTGGCGGGGACGTACAGCCGAACCAGCGTCGCGTTGACGTCCAGTTCCAGGTTCAAATGCTCTTTCAATGCCTGGACCAGCAAGGGCTCGGCGAAGGCAAGAATGTCCTGCTGTACATTCTTCAGCGCCGCGTCCAATGGCCCCTGAAGGCGCCAGCGCTCGTCGATCAACTCCTTGAGGTACTGGCGATCAATGGCGCTTGAATTCAAATACCACTCAGGAAACTCCGGTTTCGAATGGGCAAAGGCAACCAGGCGTGAGGCGGGCGCGTCTTTGACCGGCGCGGGCAGTTTGCCCAGCAGATAATCACGATACACATTGTTATTCACTTCTCTTGCCTGCCCGGCAATGGCTGGCCGACCCGGGCTGTCCGAACGTTCACTCATTTCGCAAATCCTTATGCGACGAATTGAACCACCAGATTATTGGCTGGCGACGAAAACAAAAGCTCAAAAAACAACGCCAAAATCACGAATACATCAACGTCGCATTCGATTTAAGAATCTAAAAAACAGGCAATTACCACCCGAACCCCGTACAAAAGTGCTCCCCCGCGTAATGGTAGTTTTTAGCGGACAGCAAAGGGGCTAAGATGCGCCAGAATTCCCATCAGGAAACCGGACATGCGCCTACCCGATTTCATCAGGCAACACGTAGACCGTATCGTCGATGAATGGGAGCAGTTCGCCAGCACCATTACCCCGGCGGCCGAGCACATGGACAAGGTCGCCCTGCGCGATCACGCCAAGGTCATTTTGCTGGCCGCCGCGCGTGACATGACCACCGCGCAAACCTCCAGCGAACAGATGGCCAAGGCCAAGGGCGAAGGCCCGGAAAAAACCCCGAGCCTGGACGAGGCCGGTGCCAGTCATGGCGAACTGCGGCATACCGTGGGGTTTGATCTGGTACAGATGACATCGGAATTCCGTCATTTGCGTGCCTGCGTCATCCGTTTGTGGGTCGACAGCCTGGCGTCTCCGGACATGGCCTATTTCCAGGACATGATCCGTTTCAACGAAGCCATTGACGAAGCACTCGCCGAATCCACCGCGGCCTACGCCGAGCAGGTCAATCGTTCGCGGGATATCTTTCTGGCGATCCTGGGGCATGACCTGCGGGCACCCTTGCAAGCGGTGAGCATGTCCACCGAATTACTGCTGCGCAAAGCCAAGCTTGAAGGCGATGCGCTGACCTGCGCGGTCAACATCAAGCACGGCGCGCGGCACATGGCGGCGATGGTCGGCGATTTGCTGGAGCTGGTGCGCAGTCGCCTGGGTAAAAGCCTGCCGATCGAACGGGCACCCATGGACCTGGCCGATGCCGCCCATGCGGCGATTGCCGAAGCCTGCGCCGGTAACCCCGAGTGCGATCCGACGGTCCACGTAAAGGGTGACACCCGAGGCGCCTGGGATGCCGGACGAGTGAGTCAACTGTTGCAGAACCTGATCGGCAACGCCTTGCAGCATGGGTTGAACAAGCGTGACGTAACGGTGACCCTGACGGGCGAGCCGGACACGGTTCGCCTCACAGTGCATAACTATGGCGCTCCGATCCCTGAGGAAGCGATCGGCACGATTTTCGATCCGCTGGTGCGCAGCGCTGACGAGCAGCTCGGCCAACCCTCCACCAGCCTTGGTTTGGGGTTGTTTATCGTCAAGGAAGTGGTCGATGCACACGGCGGGACGATCGAGATCAGTTCCAGCGAAGCGGACGGCACGCTGTTTACCGTGGTGTTGCCGCGCAAGGTTTAATACCACGGACCGCGTCATCGTTCATCGCCAGCAGGCTCGCTCCCACAGTTGACCGTATTGCTTCTGGAAGAACCCGATCCAATGTGAGAGCGAGCCTGCTCGCGAAGGGGCCGTGTCAAACGACACAAAACCAGCAGAACACTACTCGACGACCAACCGCCCCAACCGCTGCTTGAGCATGCGATTCTCCGCCCGCAGCTGCTGGACCTCTTCAAGCAGGTCCAGCGCCAGGGCGACGCCTTCCCACTCCAGCTCCAGATCGCGCCGCAGCTTGGCGGCGCGCTTGGCCAGAGCCAGCTCGTAATCGTTGAAAACCCAATCCTTGGGCTGCTTGCCCTGAGGTTCGAGGATGCCGTGCTCGACGATTTCGATCACGTAGACGTCCGACAGCTCGGTCGCCTCACAGAATTCTGCCATGTCCAGTTGAACGATCAGGGGGTTGCTCATGATGGGCTACTCCGTCTCTTGGATCAGAAATTTTCTCTCGGGTCGAAAGCGGCTTTTTTCGCCAGTTCTTCCCACAGCGCCTTGACCTCGTCGCTCGAAGTCTTGGGCATCACGGCCTTCAATTGCACGAACAGGTAGCCACGCTCGCCCGCCTTGTTCAGCAGACCGTGCCCCTTGGCGCGCATGCGCTGGCCGTTCTGGCTGCCGGCCGGGACCTTGAGGTTGATCTTGCCGGTCAGTGTAGGCACGGCGACTTCGGTACCCAGCGCCAACTCCCAGGGCGCCAGCGGCAAGGTAATGATCAGGTTCTCGCCTTCAACGTCGAATTTTGGGTGCGGCGCAAAGCGAATGATCAGGAACAGATCGCCGTTGGCCCCGCCACCGATGCCCGGCGCCCCTTGGCCCTTGAGGCGGATGCGCTCGCCGTCGGTCACACCGGCCGGGATTTTCACGTTCAGGCTTTTGCTGGTGTTGCTGACGTGCTGGCCGGCCGCGTTGTACTGCGGCACCTGGAAGGAGACCTTCTTCGACTCGTTCGACAGGCTTTCTTCCAGAAAAATCGGTAGTTCCATTTCCACGTCTTGCCCTCGGCGCCCGGCACTGCGGCCCGACTGTCCACCACCAAAACCCGGACCACGGTTGCCGAAGATCGAACTGAAGAAGTCCGAAAAATCGCCCGTGTCCTGACCACCGCCGAACCCACCGCCGCCACGGCCCTGCCAACCCGGCGGCCCCTGGAACGGTTGGCCGTGCTGGCCGTATTTGCGCAAGTCGTCATATTCGGCGCGCTTGTCGGCACTTTTCAGCGCTTCATAAGCTTCCGAGGCGTCCTTGAACTTGGCCTCGGCGTCCTTTTCCTTGCTGACATCGGGGTGGTATTTGCGCGCCAGTTTCCGATAAGCCGCCTTGATCGTCTTATCGTCCGCGGTCGGTTCCACACCGAGAATCTTGTAATAGTCTTTGAAGTCCATCTAAGGATCACCATCCGTTATCGATATCGCGCCGTCACCGTAGTCTGCGCGTATTTCCAGGCGCCGGGTTGACCGATCTCAAGTTTGTGACCGGGTAGCGCGTCAGAAGTTTATCGGCAGCAGTGGGCGGTTCTTGCGACCGTCCGATGGCTGCCAGGCTCAATGCAGACAAGTTTGGGGCATCCGGCCATCTTATCAAGGCGCCATTGGTGTATTTAGCGGATAGTCGGCCTTCGAATCTGCGCCGCACTGACATACACTGCGCGGCCGTTTTTTAACCGGAACCTGAAAGTCATGAAAAACGCATCTCCAGCCCGTGCCTGTGGTATCGACTTCGGCACGTCCAACTCCACCGTCGGCTGGCTGCGCCCCGGCATGGAAACGCTGATCGCGCTGGAGGACGACAAGATCACCCTGCCGTCGGTGGTGTTCTTCAACATGGAAGAACGCCGCCCGGTGTACGGTCGGCTGGCGCTGCACGAGTACCTGGAAGGCTACGAAGGCCGGCTGATGCGCTCGCTCAAGAGCCTGCTGGGCTCCAAGCTGATCAAGCACGACACCAGCGTCCTCGGCACGGCGATGCCGTTCAAGGACCTGCTCGGGCTGTTTATCGGCCAGTTGAAGAAGCGCGCCGAGACGGCCGCCGGTCGGGAATTCGAGGAAGTGGTGCTGGGCCGCCCGGTGTTCTTCGTCGATGACGACGAAATGGCCGACCAGGAAGCCGAGAACACCCTGGTGGACGTGGCGCGCGCCATCGGCTTCAAGGATGTGTCGTTCCAGTACGAACCGATTGCGGCGGCATTCGACTACGAGTCGACCATCGAAAAGGAAGAGCTGGTGCTGATCGTCGACATCGGCGGTGGTACCTCCGACTTCTCGCTGGTGCGCCTGTCCCCGGAGCGCCGCACCCACGACAACCGTCACGACGACATCCTCGCCACCGGCGGCGTGCACATCGGCGGGACCGACTTCGACAAGCAGTTGAGCCTGCAAGGCCTGATGCCGTTGTTCGGCTACGGCAGCCGCATGAAGAGCGGCGCCTACATGCCCACCAGCCACCACATGAACCTGGCGACCTGGCACACCATCAACTCGGTGTACTCGCAGAAGTCGACCCTGGCCCTGGGCAGCATGCGCTACGACATCGAAGACACCGGCGGTATCGATCGCCTGTTCAAGCTGATCGACCAGCGCGCCGGACACTGGCTGGCCATGGAAGTAGAAGAAACCAAGATCCAGCTGACCCACGCCGACAGCCGCCATGTGCCGCTGGACCGCATCGAGCCGGGCTTGAGCGTTGAGCTGAGTCGCGCACTGTTCGAGTCGGCCATCGACAACCTGCTGGAGCGCGTGCGCAACAGCGTGACCCAACTGCTGAACGACGCCAACGTGCGGGTCGATCAGGTCGACACGGTGTTCTTCACGGGCGGTTCGAGCGGCATTCCGGCGCTGCGCCAAAGCGTGTCGGCGATGTTGCCGAATGCGCGGCATGTGGAAGGGAACATCTTCGGCAGCATCGGCAGCGGGTTGGCGATCGAGGCGATGAAGCGTTACGGCACGATGGACTGATTCGCAACCCGAGGAAGTGATCGTTCCCACCACAGAGCGTGGGAACGATCATGGGGTGGTTACACCATTCCCACCTGCTTCAACTCGCTCTTCAGGTACGCGTAATAAATCGGCCCCGCCACCACCCCCGGCAGGCCGAACGCGGCCTCGAACACCAGCATTGCCAGCAGCAACTCCCACGACTTGGCACTGATCTGCCCGCCGACAATGCGCGCGTTGAGGAAGTATTCGAGCTTGTGGATAAAAATCAGATAACCCAGCGCCGCCATGGCGACCCAGATCGACAGCGACAAGCCGACGATGGTGATCAGCGTGTTCGACATCAGGTTGCCGATCACCGGTAACAGACCGAGCAGGAAGGTCAGCACGATCAGGGTTTTGGTCAGCGGCAGCTGGACGCCGAACATCGGCAGGATCACCGCCAGGAAGATCCCGGTGAAGAAGGTGTTGAGCAGGGAAATCTTGATCTGGGCGAAGACGATGTTGCGAAACGCCTGGACCAGCAGGTGCAGGCGGTCGAACAACGCGGCAGCCAGCGGCTTACGCTTGGTCACGTCCGGTATGCGCTGCAAGGCGATGATCGCCCCGAGCACCATGCCGATCAGCAGCGTCACAAACATGTGCGCCGCGTCCTTGCCGACCAGTTGCAAGTCGCTCAGGTGCTTGCTCATCCACTCGCCGATGGCCACGCGAAACTCCGCGGCACTGGCCGGAAGATAGGCGTCGATGAACGGCGGCAGCTGCCCGCGCGCGCGGTCAACCACGTGCATGAATTTGTCGAGCGATGCGCCCGGGTTTTCCGCCTCGTGCAGCAAAAAGCTGATGGCGCCGGCAAAAATCAGGGTCAACACGCTGACCACTAACGTCCCCAGCAACGCCACCGCCAGCCAGCGCGCGCGTCGACCTTCGATCAGCCGCTGCAACTGCGGGGTGAGCATGTTGACCAGTTCGAACACCAGCAACCCGGCCAGCAGGCTAGGCAGCAGTCGCAGCGGGATCACCAGCAGCAAACCACCAAAGATGATGACCCAACTGATCAGCAGCAAAACGTGGCGTTGAGAAAACGTTGGCATACAGCCTCAAAACGAACGACGTAAAAGGATTGGCAGTCTGCCAGCGTTCGCAGGCCAGCACTAGGGATTGTGTAGGGCGACCTTAGTGGGGCGTGGGCGATTTTTTATAGCGACCATGCTGGCCCCTTCGCGAGCAGGCTCGCTCCCACATCAGTCCTGCGAACACAGTTCCATTGTGGGAGCGGGCTTGCTCGCGAAGGGGCCCTCACAGCCACCACAATCTGCCGCCCGTTATGACTCAGTTATTTATTTTTTCTTCAGGCAATCACTCATGAATGCTTTGCGCTCATCACCCTTAAGCGCTTTGGTCGCCGCATCGGCGTTGCAGGTTTTCATTTTCTCTTGCTGAGGGGTCAGAGTCTTGGCGTCATTGGCGGCCGGTGCCGCCTTGAGGCAGGTGCTCATGAAGGCTTTGCGCTCGTCGCCCTTGAGGCCTTTCGCGGTAGCGTCAGCGTTGCAGGTGGTCATCTTGTTCTGTTGCTCAGTGGCGGCGAAGCCCTGGGCACTAAGCAGCAAACCGATCATCAACAAAGGGACACGCAACATCATCATGGAGTTTTCTCCTTGTTGCCGCACCGAGGGGCGCGGCCTCAATCTGGAGTGTAGACAACCCCTGTTACACATTCATCCACCGACGCAACCGATGGCCCTCAATCAGCCTCCGATTCCAGAAGATCTTTAAAGGCTTCCCGGTATCGCTGATAAGCATCAACCCGGTTATCAATGACCGACGCGGGCATCCGCTCGAACAAGACCGGCGTGCCCCCCTCGACCGCATAAGTCTGTCCAAGCTCACGCAACGACGTCCATTGGGCATATGCCGCACCCTCCTCATAGAGCTTGTTGATTTTTATCTGCCGGAACGTGTTCGCCTCGGAAACCGCAGGCAATACCGCCGGCCCTGGCGCGGCTTCATTGATAAAGGCGTACTCGACCACGGCCGACCCGGGGGTCAGTGTGGTCACCGGCGGCATTTCGAAATTGAAGTGTGCATTGCTGGCCAAGTGCGCTGCGGGAAATTCCGGCCACGAGTCAGCGACGACCAGAGCATCGAGATTGCTCAGATCATCTCCTATCACTACATATTGATGATCAAAACGGGTGGCCCTGACAATGTGAATGCTGGACGTCCGGGGCTGGCTGGCGAGAATCGAAAACGTGACCTTCGAGTTCTCCGAACAATTCCCGCCCTTGATATCAATGGCTTTGCGAGCGGCCTCAGCGGTGGTCAATTTTGCAGAGAACCCGCCCTCCTCAAGGTCCATCCCTCGCAGGCCTTTGATTTTGGCAATCGCCGAACCGCCGTTTTCCCACATGCTTGGCAACTGATTCCCCGATAACGGCAGGAGCTCCTTGGCTCGATAGATCGCGTCCTGCGCCATTTTCAAGTTGGCCATGGTTTGAGGCGATACCTGAACCGGCCCTTCGGTCTCGACCACGGCCTGGGAAAACCACTCCCCATAGCTGCTTAAATCAGCCAGCTCCGGACTTGGCGTTACACCGTTCTCCCGGACTGAATGTAACAGCGCCTGGTAAGCATTGACCCGCCCGGTCTGTTCCAGATTGCGCGCATTCAACCCCAGGTTTCGTTCCAGTTCAGTGAGCGGCACCAGGCCCTCTTTGGTAAACAGGCGCCCGGTCAACGCGTTGAACTGCTCTGGCAGCATCAGCTTCTGCAGATCAGGCAACGCCTCGATACTTTGGACGATCCGCAGGCCTGGCCCGGCCTCTCCGGTCGCATTGGCTGCGTTCAGCGCCTCGAAAAGGTCGAAAAGATAATCCTGTGGAAGGCTGTCGTGAATCAGTTTCAGGCCGCGCAGATAATCGAATCGCTTGAATGCCGAAACAGAAGGATGGAACGCTACCGTGACCAGGTCGCTGTATTGGCCGCCGATGTCTTCCAGGACTGCACGTTCGCCGCCCGCGCCCGGCGAGCCACCACGCAGGCGCATCAATTGAGGATCGTAAGTGAGCGGGTCAAGAACCGGCAGACCGTCCAGCACCTTCAGCAACTGATAGGGCTGCAATGCGTTGTCGCGCAGGGCCAGCTTCAGTTTGGCCCCCTGGCCGATATAGATGTTCAGCGCGTTACGCTCGGCGTCCGGCAACGCCTGCAAAATAGCGGAAAACAGATCCATGCCCGAATGCAGGGCATTTGCGTCTTCGTCATAAGCGACGAATGTCGAGTCATGAAGCTCGACGAGCGTACGGCGAATCCCTGCGTCGTCCTGGCCGATACTGTCGAGCAGGGTTCCGTCGTACTCGAACCGTCGGACCTCAATGCGCACATCGGGATTCCAGCCGCGAAGATGCTCAAGGGAGTGCAGCGCCAGCCGGTCCATGTCGGGACTGTCGACCGAGTCGAGGTAAAAACCTTCATAAGCACGGCTCATGCGCACGTCTCGCAGCGCCCAACGCGCGAGGTTTTCCAGCCTTGCGGGCAACTGCCCGCGCTCAATCGCCTGGACTTCGGAGGGCGTGGCGATGGACAGCAACTCCCGGGCGACAGTACCAGGCAGGCCCGGCACTTGGGCCTGGATCGTTTTTGCGCTGTCACTCGTGGCAGCTTCGACACGACGATAACGTGCATCGAACAGCGACGTGCGCTTGCTCCTGGCCCGTATCGCCAACTCGGCCCGCAGATTTTTGGCGTTCAGTTCCAGCGTGCTGGGCGTGATATGAAACTCGACGTCCAACAAGGTGTTCAGTTGTGCTTCATCCAGGTGCGATAACAGCGTCTTGAGCAGATCGACGTCAGCCAGACGATTGCTGTTTATCTGGACACCCGGCCCGCCCGCGCGACCGATGACCCGAAGCACTTCGCCCCTGGCGTCTACCAGCTCAATCGCATTGCCGGGCCACAGACCATCGAGCAGCTGAAATTGCATCTCGGGATCGGCGCTTGAGTAATCTTGCGCACGCTCGCTGCCCATCTGCTCGATGAAGGTCTGGATGTCACGGTCGATACGAAACCGGGTCACGGTATCGCTGAGCAACGGCGATGGCCGCTCATTGTCGGCATACATTTGGCGGATCGCGCTGGCATCGGTCTGGCTGACCGTGCGGATGTCGCCGTAGGCGTCGGCCAGCTCACCCATGTCCGGGCCGAGTCGCGCCATCAAGGTCGAGTCATCCCACCTATGGGGTTGCTCGCCTTCAATCACGAAGGCACCTTCGCCGTTGCTCTCCACCACGGGTTGATAGGCGTCGGAGCGGGTCGGATGTTTAACCCTGTGTTTACCGTTCTGTGGATCTTTCGTCAGTTCGAAGTGCCGGGTGTCCAGCTTGAGAATCGGCTTGCCCTCATGCCGGTGCAGCCAGGTTTCATCAGGCTTTGAATCCGCAGTCAGGGTCAGGTTTTGTTTTTGATAGGGCTCAAGGTCGCGGCTCCACAGGCGTTTGGCGCCGTTGGCGAGCGTGACCGGTGTTGTCGACTCGATGAACGATGACAACTTGGGCAGTACCACCTCACTGCCGATTTTCATGCCGCCGGCGAAGGCCACCAACTGGACCAGGCTTTCGACAAACCCAATGATGTGCTCGGCCCCTTCCAGATAGAGACCTTCAGCCAGATCCACAATGCCTTCGACGACCTCGCTGACCAACTGATAAACCATGTAACCCATCATTACCTCGCCCACAAAGGGTATGAAAGGCCCCACCACCATTAACGCGGCATTGAAGACGTCGGAAAGCATTTTTTCCAGGTTGTCGAACCACGCCCAGCGCTCCATACGATCGGCATCTTGCGTCGAGATGACCATCTCCCGGGCATCGTTCAGGATTTTGTTTTGCTGTTGCTGGTAGAGATAAAGCCAAGGGTCGCCCGTAAAAAAGGTATGGATGTCGTTCTCGAACCGAACGTGCTCAAAGTGCAGGCGCGGATTCTCGATGGGCGTTTCGCGCCATACCGGCTGATCGACGCCCGGAATTTTGTCGTGTTGGGTTATTTCCACCAGCGCGGCATTGAGTGCCGAGAAGAAGCGCCCCCGTTGTTGATGGTCGACAAAACGGCTGAAGAACTGCTGATAACTGTTTGTGGAATTCCTTGGGGCATCCCGCAATTGGCGAGTGAGCTCACGGGCGAACTCGGCCTTCGAGGCGTACTCTTTCAGTGGATGCTCCGGGTCATGTGGCACATAGACAATGACTCGCCGGGCGGCGCTGTCGTGGATATGCAGATCAGGGGCGATCAGCACGATGCCTCTCAACTGGACATCGAGAATTTTCAGCTGATAGTAATGAACGGGAAGGCCATCCATCTTCCACGCTTTAATATCCTTGAGCAGGCTTTGTACGGCCAGGTAGCCACTGGCCGAGATGTCATTTTTAAGGCTGGCCAGATACAGGGCTGCTTTTAACGCAGCCTTTTGGCTTTTTATGACTGTTTGCTGCACCACACTACGCGCCAGCCCGTCGACAGGGCGCACATAGCCTTCAAGATGGGCTTTATAGTGAGCGCCGATATCCAGAGTGCGGCAAAGTGTCTTGAATTGGTCGACACTCATGTTGTTACGAACACCGGTTATATCGAATCGATTCGATTTGTCCGGCCGGGTAATAAACTGCGAATCAGAGGTTAATACTTCTTTATCCGAAAAATTATGTAATGCCGCATCCAGCAACGAAACAATGCGCGATTCCACGCCGTTATTGAAATTGTTGGCCCAAGGGGATAAATGGGGCGGAGAAAACAACTGCAAGAAAGTTTCCTTTACATCGACGTCTACACCGTATTGATCTTTCAGCGCCTGACGAAGCAGCGGTTCAGCAAAGGCGTAGACATCTTGCGTCTCGCTCAGCATCTGGTCGACATCGTTTTGAGCCCGCCAGCTTTCCTCCGAGGCGCGCTGCAGGGCTGCGAGCTGCATCGGTGAAGCGGTGCTAATCCATTCCGGAAGTGGGGCTATCACGGTTTTTAACGCGCTGATTCTGTGGGGTGAAGTTTGGCGCATCCATTCCGGGATAGCATTTTTTATAAGTTCGTAATGTATGCTTTTTTGTTGTATTGCGGTTGCTGATATTTCATCGATCCGGATTGAAGTGGTCACATTGATACTCTGCATAAGTTTGCTGAACAGAAACGGCTCATGCAACTAGCGTACAACGTTAATCACTCAATCAAATGAAGTTCAATTCCGATTAGCCTGTAAGAAACTTCACCACTTAAAACTTCTAACACCCACTGACTTCTTTATCTCAGATAATTCGTTGCCGACGATATTGCTCAGGCGTACACCCGGCCTGGCGTTGAAACATCGCAATAAATGCCGAACCGGTGCTGTAACCCATGTCGAAGGCAATGTTTTGAATGCTGCGTTGACTGTCCAGCGCTTCGATCGCCGCGAGGAAACGCAAGCGTTGCCGCCACTCGCCGAAACTCATGCCCAGCTCACGGACAAACTGCCGCGCCAAGGTGCGTTCGCTGACATGGATCTGCGCGGCCCAGTGCGCTAATGGCCGATTGTCCCCGGGTTCGGCTTGCAGGGCTTCAAGTATTACGAGCAATCCCGAGCTGCTGGCGTAAGGCAAATAACACTCCTGGATGGGTGCCAGTTGCAACTGGTCCACCAACACCTGCGCCAGACGTTTGTCCGCATCGTGGTCGGGAATTTTCACGTCGCGGGCGGCGAAGTCCTTGAGGATCGCCTTGAGAATGTCGCTGATTGCCAGCGTGCACGCTTGTTGTGGCAACGCGGTGCACAACACCGGCGCCAGGCAGACCGCGCGATAGTTGATCGGTTGATTGCTGTAGAAACTGTGCTCGGTCTGCGGCGGCACCCACACCGCGTATTGCGGCGGCGACATGAAGCGGCTGCTGCCAATTTCCATGTGCAACACACCGTTGGCCGAATACTCGAGAGTCCCCCACGGGTGACGGTGGGTCGAGGCATATTCATGGGTGTCGAAGTCGGCATAACGGAAATAGACCGGGGACGGCAATTCTGCGAAATCGAGCAGGTCGATGTGTTTACTGGTCATGCTGTCCGTCATCAAGGGCAGGTTGTCTGGATTGAAGTATAGGCTTGCATCCAGACAGGCGGATAATCGCTCCTCACTAACGTTGATGGTTTTTCTGATGCAATACGCTTATCCCCTGCTGGCCATTTTCATTTGGGCCGGCAACACCGTGATCAACAAACTGGCGGTCGGCGCGATCTTCCCCGCGGAAATCGGCTTCTATCGCTGGCTGCTGGCCGGGATTCTGTTCACGCCGTTCATGCTCAAACCGGTGATCGCGCATTGGCCCCAGATTCGCCCGAACCTGGGCAAGATTTTCATCCTTGGCGTGCTCGGCATGGCCGTCTATCAGAGCCTGGCGTACTTCGCCGCAACGCTGACTACAGCCACCAACATGGGGATCATCTTGTCGCTGATGCCCTTGATGTCGCTGGCCATGGCAATTGTCAGCCTCGGTCAGCGCCTGACTGCGGGCGCATTGGCCGGCGCGGTGTTGTCGTTCGCCGGCGTATTGGTGGTGGTGTCGTCCGGCAGCCTCGGCGCACTGCTTGAGCACGGCGTGAACCTGGGCGACGCGATGATGCTGATCGCCACGCTGGCCTACGCGATCTACAGCACGCTGCTGAAAAAATGGCAGCTGCGCTTGCCGCCACTGGTGTTGTTGTATTTGCAGGTGCTGGTGGCGGTGGTGGTGCTGTTTCCGCTGTTTGTCGCTTCACCGAAGGTCGGACCGACCTTGCAGAATATTCCGCTGGTGCTTTATGCCTGTTTGCTGGCTTCGATGCTGGCGCCATTGGCGTGGATGCAGGCCGTGGTGCGCCTGGGACCGAGCCGGACCACGCTGTTTTTCAATTTGCTGCCGTTGATTACGGCGTTGATTGCGGCGGTGGTACTGAATGAACAGTTGGCGATGTATCACCTGGTGGGTGGGGTGTTGACGCTGGGTGGGGTGGTGCTTTCGGAGCGCTGGACTACCGTGTTGGGCCGTAAGGTCAGCGTTGCCTGACCCGACTTGCCCGCGAAGAACGATAACGCGGTCCAACTGACGTTTACACGCCAGCCGCTTTCAATCGGGCCGCATGCTCGACAAACAACCGCACCGGATCCGCCCCTTTCCCCACCAGCCCCAGCGACTGATTGACGATGTCGAAGTGATCCATCGGATACTCATCGCCAATCACCGTCCCCAAGTGCGAGCTGTAACGCCCGACCATCCCGTCGCAATGCCCGGTTTCGCGCACAAAGGTTCTGGCAAACAGCCGGCAACTGCGGTTCGTGCCGTCGAACCGGTTACCGCCGCGGTCCGTCTTGCCCGGTTGCAACGTCCCGGACCAGGAGTAATAGCGCACGCCGTTGACCTCTTCCGGCCCGTGCCCGCCCCAGGTTTCAGGCAGGCCCTGTGGATAACGCTGATTGAACAGCGCCACGCCTTGAGTGGTCAGCGAATGGTGTGAAGCCGGGATATCCACAGGCAACTTCGGCCCGCGATAGCCGGTTTCCAGCAGGCTCATCAACGCGCCGATCCAGCGCAACAACACGCTGAGAACCCGTCCTTTGAACGTGTCGGCCGGGTAATGCTTTTCCAGATAATCCGCCAGCTCCGAGCCATGATTCGGCCCTGCGACCGACGTGACGGACGCCACGCGATCCGGACGTTTGGCGGCCGCGTAACGGGCTGTGAGCGAGCCTTGGCTGTGGCCGATCAGGTTGACCTTCTCGGCCCCGGTTTCCCGCAGAATCTCCTCGATCCGCGCCAGCAACTGCTCGCCGCGCACCTCGCTGGAGTTGAGCGGCGAGACCTGCACCGCAAACACCGTCGCCCCACCCCGGCGCAACGCCGAAATGATCCCGTACCAGTACGGATACAGCACCAGACGGATAAACCCGAGCATTCCCGGGACCAGCACCAACGGATAACGCGTGGCAGAACCTTGCGACATGGACGGACATCCTTGTGATCGGTGAGATGAAGCAAGGCGCGATGCAAGACGTCAGCCAAGCATCGTCACCCAAGATGACAACTCGACGACCAGTCTATGACATCCACCCTACTTCAGCCCCACCACGCCTGCCACGATCAGCCCCACCGACACCAGTTTGATCGCCGTCAAGCTTTCACCCAGCAGCGCAAAGCCGAGAAACACCGTGCCCAGTGAACCGATGGCGGTCCAGATCGGGTAGGCGATGCTTACCGGCAACTCGCGCATGGCCAGGGTCAGGAAGTAAATCCCGCCGACGGCGGCCGCCACCGTGATCAGCGATGGCCAGAGCCGGGTAAAGCCTTCGGCGTACTTCATGCCCATGGCGAAGGTAACTTCGAACCCGGCGGCGATCAGCAGAAACAGCCAGGCCATCAGAACTCCCGGGCCAGCGTCAGCAAGCGCTGCTCGGCTTCGGCCAGCGAAATCTCGAACGTGCGCTCAGCCGACTCTTCGCCTTCGGCAGCCACCACGGTGATGTCGGTG
Source organism: Pseudomonas sp. FSL W5-0299 (assembly GCF_005930655.1). Classification (NCBI taxonomy): domain Bacteria; kingdom Pseudomonadati; phylum Pseudomonadota; class Gammaproteobacteria; order Pseudomonadales; family Pseudomonadaceae; genus Pseudomonas; species Pseudomonas sp. FSL W5-0299. The sequence continues at coordinate 43,019 of NZ_RXHX01000015.1, read as the reverse complement.
ATGCCGATGAACCCCAGCGCGGTGCGCAGCAACGGATCGGCATGGTTCATCGCCTCCAGCTCGCCGCCCGGCCCGAAACCGAAGCCGCCGCGACTGGTGACGATCAGGGCTTTTTTGCCGTGCACCAACGGCTCGTACTGCGCCACGCCATTGTCCAGGGTGTGATTGAACGTCAGCCCGAGCCGCACAATCTGATCGATCCAGGCCTTGAGGCCGCTGGGTACGCTGAAGTTGTGCATCGGCGTGGAAATCACCAGCAAATCGTGACCGAGCAACTCGCCGACCAGCTCATCGCTGAACGCCAGGTCGGCCTGCATCGACAAGGGACGCGCTTGGGGCTCGGGGTAAAAGGCCGCGGCCACAAAGGCCTCGTTAACCGGCGGTATCAATGCCCGACCTATTTCCCGGCGAGTCAGCTGCGACTGAGGATGTCGCGCTTGCCAAGCACCAAGAAACACTTCCGCCAGACGCCGGGAATGGGAACGCTCGCCACGGGGGCTGGCATGGATCGCAAGAATCTTGCTCATCTGAATCTCCTTAAGGGCTAAACTGCCTGTGGCTTGCAGATTGAAGCTCACAGCCGCCCTTCTTCAACTGAGTAGAAATCAGTCTGGATGAATCCATTTCATCCATGGAGTATTTGAATGTTTGCCTCGTTGCCGCTCACCGCCCTGCGCGCCTTCGAATCCGCCTCGCGCCTGCTGAGTTTCAAGGCCGCCGCCGAAGAACTTTCGGTGACGCCCACAGCGGTGTCGCACCAGATTCGTTCGCTGGAGAACTGGCTCGGCGTGCCGCTGTTCGAGCGGCTGCCACGGCAGGTGCGCCTCACCGACGGCGGCGAACGGTTGTTCCGCAGCCTGCACGGGGCGCTGCTGGAAGTGGCGCAAAGCGTCGACACCCTGCGCCCGCAACGCAGCGGCGCGAGCCTGACGATCTCCACCACGGCGGCCTTCGCGGCGTTGTGGCTGGTGCCGCGTCTGGGTCGGTTTTACGCCCGCCATCCGAACATCAACCTGCGCCTGGACACCCACTGCGAAGTCATCGATCTGCATCAGGACGCCAGCGTCGATTTGGTGGTGCGCTACAGCCTGGGTGATTACCCGAACCTTTATGGACTGTGCCTGTTCGACGAATCGTTCGGCGTCTATGGCTCGCCCGGGCAGGTGGCCCTGGCGGCTGAGCGGGTACCCACGCTGATCAGCGTGCGCTGGCACAACTCCAAACTCTATGCCCACGGCTGGGCGGCCTGGTGCGCGCAGTCCGGCGAAAGTTGGCTGACAGGGCAACCGGCGGTCCGTGAATACGACGAAGAGCATTACGCCCTGCAAGCCGCGATCGCCGGGCAGGGGCTGGTGCTGGCGAGCAATATCCTGGTGTCGGAAAGCGTGGCCAACGGTTTACTGGTCGCCTACCGGGGCGAGGTCCAGGTCGATGGCGCCGGCTATAGCGCACTCTGTGTGCCGGGACGCGAACGGCATCCGCCGGTGCGGGCGTTTTTTGCGTGGCTGCGCGAGGAGGCGCTGCTGTCCGGGCATGGGTTGGCGTGACCATTTCGGGCGCTTTTTACGATGGACAAATGGCATAAAACTTTTCGCCGCGCTCATCACTCACACCTTAAGTAGCGATCACTTCCCCAGAAGGTGACGCAAACCGGATTAGCCTCCAGGAGAACGAGATGAGTGACATGCATTTGTCTGACGTAACCACCCTTCGCGAACGGGCCCGCAAGAACGTCGAGAACGGTGCGGTGACCGAAAGCTACAGCGCTGACCGTGAAGAAGTATTGCGCCTGCTGAACGAGTCGTTGGCCACGGAACTGGTCTGCGTGTTGCGCTACAAGCGCCACTACTTCATGGCCAGCGGCTTGAAAGCCAACGTCGCGGCCGACGAATTCCTCGAGCACGCAACCCAGGAAGCCGAGCACGCCGACCGACTGGCCGAGCGCATCGTGCAACTGGGCGGTGAGCCGGAGTTCAACCCTGACCTGCTGTCGAGGAACTCCCACGCGCAATATGTGGCGGGCAATTCACTGAAAGAGATGGTCTACGAAGACCTGGTCGCCGAGCGGATTGCCATCGACAGCTACCGCGAGATCATTCAGTACATCGGCGAAAAAGACCCGACCACCCGGCGCATCTTTGAAGACATCCTGGCTCAGGAAGAAGAGCATGCGGATGACATGGCCGACATTCTGAAAGATCTTTAGGGCCTTTCAGATCGCCTTCGCGGGCGAGCCTCGCTCCTACAGGTTTAGTATTCTCCTGAAGGAGCGAGACTTACCCGCGAAGGCAGCCACACTGACACCCCATTATTTCGTTGGTTTAACGGTCACCGGCGCCTTGCCTGCCTTCATCTGTTCCAACAATGGCGCACACTGATTCGGCTCACCCCCACTCGGTGCCACCAACGCCAACAGCCCCGCCGCTGGCGCTGCAATCACGCCCAATGCAACCATCCCGGCGCCACGCAAAATCAGCGGCACCGCCTTCACGCCCGCATCCGGCTTGATGAACTTGCCCCGCACGTACAGCGGCGAGCGCAACGAAATCAACCGCCAGCCTTTGGATTCCGGGGTGATCGTCAGGTCCAGCTGCTCCGTCGCCATGTTCGCCGTGCCGTCGATATAGATGATCGCGTTCTCGGTATCGAAGACAAACAGTCGGGTGGTGGCCAAACCGGTCTTGATATCGAAGTCGGCCGCCGCGCAATTGATCTTCACTTCCTTGTCGCCAAAGATCTTGCCCACCACATAGTTGCCGACGTTGAGCCCGGCCAGCTCCATCAACTCGCGGCTGATGGCGCCATCGTTGATCAGCATTTTCAGGTTGCCATTGGCGCTGCCCAGCAGCTTGGCCACCGAGTTGCCACGGCCGGTGATGTCAGCATCGCCGTTGAGTTCGCCGAAACTGGTTTTCATCGGTTCAAAAGTCGGGAACAGCTGCTTGAGCTTGAACTTGCGCGCGGTCAGTTTGGCCCGGCCTTCCAACGGCTCGGTGCGGCCATTGAGGCGAATCTGCGCATCCAGGTTGCCGCCCGCCACGCCGAAACGCAGAGGCTCCAGACTGAGAACGCCGTCGGTCAGCACCAGGTGCGTATAGAGGTCATTGAACGGCAATTTTTCGCTGTGGATGATGCGCTTGCCGGTGAATTCGACGTCGGCGTCCATGTCACGCCAGCGCTCGGTCTTGAACTCCTCGACCGGCAACACCTTGTCCGTCGGCTGCTTGCTTTCGCCGCCACGGGCCTTTTGCTTGGCGTTGGAGTCAGCGCCGATCAACGGGGCCAGGTCGGCGAACAGCAGTTGGTTGGAAACAAGCGAACCACTGAGTTTCGGCCGCGGCTGGCTGGCGACATAGGCCAGGCTGCCGTGGATGTCGCTCTCGCCGATCTTGCCGTTGAATGCTTCATAGCGGAACACCGCACCACCCGGCTCATGCAGTTTGGCGATCAAATGCCCGTCGGTCTCGTAGGGCGGCGTATCCGGCAGCGTCACACCGGTCAGCGGATAGAGATTGCCCAGGCTGGTACCGGCCAGTTTCAGGCGCAGGTCCAGGGCGCCGAGGTTCAGCGGATCGGTCAGCGTTCCGGCCAGTTCGACACTGGTATCGGCGATCTTCACTTGCGCCTGGAGCGGGAACGGCCTGGCCGCATCCTGCAATGCCAGCAACCCGCCGATCTTGCCTTCGCCCGCGAGTTTCTGATTGTGGTATTGGCCTTTGACCTTCAGCGTGAACGCGTAATCCTGGGGAGCCGCGCCTTTCTCCTGCGCGGTTTTTGCGGCTTTGTCGCCGACGATATCGCTGAATGGAATGGGTTTGCCCAACGGATCAATCAGCACATCGAGCTGAGTCTTGAGGTTCTGGTCGTCGAGGGTGACGTGGCCCTTGTCGAAGCCGATGGCACCGATATCCACCACCCAGCTCGAAGGCTCGGCGTTCGGGTCTTTGGGGTCGAACTGGAACGTCCAGTTGGCACGGCCATCGGCCAGGCGCTGAAGGTCGGCATTCGGCTCGGTCAGGTCAATACGCGGGATCACCACCCGTTGCGCCAGCAATGCCAAGGGTGAAATACGCAGCTCGACGCGTTTGAGGGTGACCATCTGTGGTTTTTTCGACCAGTCCGGGTTGCCCAGGCTCAGGTCTTCGGCCACCACGTGCGGCCACGGCACCCACGCCCGCCAACCGCCCTCGTCGGGCTCGCGCTGCCAGACCACCGCGAGGTTGCCATTAATGGCGAACGGACGATGCAGCTCTTCAGAAACTTTGGCGTTAAGGGGCGGTTTGATCCGGTTCCAATCGAAGAACGCGATGATCAGAACCAATACCGCCAGCAAGACAATCAGGCTGGCGAAGGTCCAGGTAACAATTTTACGAGTGCGCGTCATTGCACAGGGCTCCTGATACGACTGAGCGCCCTGACTGCGACGCACGTGTGAAACGACAGGCCAGAACCGGCCTGCCATGGAATCTACGACTGAAAAACGGCCCGCAGGTTTAACCGAAACATCGATTAATCCTCAAATAATCGACCGGGGAGAGACTGCCCCCGAATCCAGCGTTACCGCCCCGCACTTTTGTGCGGCATCAGTGGGTCGAAAATACCCACTCCAGTGCAAAAGCGATCGCCGGAGACACCCGTTCTAGAGCGCTTCGGCAGAACAATCAATTCCGTTGATTATTACCATTGCGTTTATGAACTTTTATATCGACTTATCGAGAGTAGCATTGCCCTCGTACCCACTTTATCGCCCTCCCAAGGAGCAACCCATCATGAAACGCCAATTACTGCTTAGCCTTACCCTCTCAATGCTGGCCAGCACCGCTTTCGCTCTGCCTGCTGCTGACCAGGCCACTCCACAAGTCAAAGACAGCCGCTCGGTGTTCAGCCAAACCGTCGCTGCCGATGGTTCCGACCGCACTCCACAAGGCCAGACCCTTGCCGAAGGTGGCAATGATCGCTTGAAAGAAAAAGGCCTGATCACTGAAGACGGTTATGACAAAACGCCACAAGGCCAGGTTCTCGCCGCTGATGGTTCCGACCGCACCCCAGGTCAAACACTGGCTGCCGATGGTTCCGATCGCACTCCAGGCCAAACACTGGCTGCCGATGGTTCCGACCGCACTCCAGGCCAAACACTGGCTGCCGATGGTTCCGACCGCACCCCAGGTCAAACACTGGCTGCCGATGGTTCCGACCGCACTCCAGGCCAAACACTCGCCGAAGGTGGTGGTGACCGTGTCATCGAACGCAACAGCGCTGTGAGCTGAGCCCATGGCGGCCCTGAAAAAAAGCCCAATCCCTGGATTGGGCTTTTGACTTTATAGGGTTTTGCCTCATTGGAAGTTGTACATCCCCGCTTGATCCCCCGATAGTCGTTCGACGCCAGCGAAGCCGATTTGCTAGAGTGCGCCGCTGTCCCTGTCCAGAAAAACACCCTTGCGATGCTGCCCCGCGCCGAACAGAAACAACAAACCCGCAACGCCCTGATGGACGCTGCCCGTCACCTGATGGAATGTGGTCGAGGATTCGGCAGCCTGAGCCTGCGCGAAGTGGCGAAAACCGCCGGCATCGTGCCCACCGGTTTCTACCGGCATTTCGCCGATATGGACGAACTGGGCCTGGTACTGGTGAGCGAAGTCGGCCAGACCTTTCGCGAGACCATTCGCCTGGTGCGCCATAACGAGTTCGTCATGGGCGGCATCATTGACGCTTCGGTTCGGATCTTTCTCGACGTGGTCTCGGCCAATCGCTCACAGTTCCTGTTTCTGGCCCGGGAGCAGTACGGCGGATCGCTGCCCGTGCGCCAGGCCATTGGTCGCCTGCGGGAAGACATCAGCTCGGACCTCGCGGCCGACCTGTCCTTGATGCCGAAATTGCAGCATCTGGACATCGCCGGCCTCAGCGTCATGGCGGACCTGATCGTCAAAAGTGTGTTCGCGACCTTGCCGGACATTATCGATCCACCGGCCGAGGCGCTGCCTGAGCACCTGACGCCACAGGCAAAAATCACTCAACAGCTGCGCTTCATCTTCATCGGCCTCAAGCATTGGCAAGGCCTCGGCAGCACTGAATAAACCCTGTAGGAGCGAGCCTGCTCGCGATAGCGGAATGTCAGCCACATCAAATGTTGATTGTGCCGACGCTATCGCGAGCAGGCTCACGTCCACAAAACCAGTCAAGGCATCAATTTGGTGCCACCGAAAAATCCCCGCACCATTCCAGTTCAAAATCCCGCAACAGCCTGAGCCACCCACTACGCTCCGACAGGTATTTCCTACGTATCGCCCGATTGGCAAGCCCCTTGCTCTAGCCTGAACATCGTCCATTGCTGGAAGCCTTCCGATGCTGGTGATTCATCGCAGAATCGACCCTCAACCCGTCTGGGCCGCCGAGTTGCACCTGACTTTCGAGGCCCGGAGCAAAAGCCGTTTGCGCTGTTTCAGTGCCGAAGGCGAGGACGTCGGTTTGTTTTTGGAGCGCGGTCAGCCGCCACTGTATGACGGTGAGTGCCTGCAAGCCGAAGATGGGCGCATCGTCCGTGTCTGCGCCCGCCCCGAACAATTGCTGCATGTTACGTGCGCCAACGCGTTCGAACTGACTCGCGCGGCCTATCATCTGGGCAATCGCCACGTCGCCCTGCAAGTCGGTGATGGCTGGTTGCGCCTGCTCGATGATTACGTACTCAAGGCCATGCTCGAACAGCTGGAGGCCAACGTCGACAACATCGAGGCACCGTTCCAGCCGGAACACGGCGCCTATGGGGGCGGCCATCACCATTCCCGCCACGGCGACGAGGACTTCAACTACCCGCCGAAATTGCACCAGTTCGGCGTCCGGTTATGAACCCGGCCTGGGCGCTGTTGCGCCTGGCCAGTCCACAACTGCCGATTGGCGGCTACAGCTATTCGCAAGGCCTGGAGATGGCGGTGGATAACGGCCGGGTGAACGATGCAGACAGCGCGCGACGCTGGATCAGCGATCAGTTGTTGCTGAACCTGGCACGCTTCGAAGCGCCGCTGCTGCTCGCCCATTGCACCGCTGCCGTTGATGAGAACTGGGGCCAGTTGCTGCAACGCTGCGAAGAACATCGTGCCAGCCGGGAAACCCGCGAGCTGCATCAGGAAAGCCGACAGATGGGCTATTCATTGCAACAACTGCTCAACGGCTTGCCGGAACTCGATGCGCCGGCCCGCGCCTTTCTCCAGCAGCGCCCTGAGCCGCATTTGGCCCTCGGCTGGGCGCTTGCCGCTCGCGCCTGGCAGATCAGCCCGCAAGATGCGCTGGCGGCGTGGCTCTGGAGCTGGCTGGAAAATCAATTGGCGGTGCTGATGAAAACCCTGCCCCTGGGCCAGCAAGCCGCGCAACGCCTGACCAGCGAACTGCTGCCACTGCTGCAACAAGCCCAGCAGGACGCCACCCGAATCAACCCCGAACACTACGGCAGCGCCGCGTTCGGCCTGTCCCTGGCGTGCATGGCCCATGAGCGCCAGTACAGCCGTCTGTTCCGTTCCTAGGGCCTTTTTACTTGGAGAATCACATGAACACACAACCCCTGCGCGTCGGCATCGGCGGACCGGTCGGTTCCGGTAAAACCGCCCTGACGCTGGCGCTCTGCCTGGCCCTGCGCGACCGCTACAACCTGGCCGTCGTCACCAACGACATCTACACCCGCGAAGACGCCGATTTCCTGGTGCGCAACGAAGCTCTGGCCCCTGAGCGCATCATCGGCGTGGAAACCGGCGGCTGCCCGCACACGGCGATCCGCGAAGACGCCTCGATCAACCTTGAAGCGGTGGATCAACTGAACCGCCGCTTTCCGGGGCTGGATCTGATTCTGGTGGAGTCCGGCGGCGATAACCTGTCGGCGACCTTCAGCCCGGAACTGTCCGACCTGACCATTTACGTGATCGACGTCTCGGCGGGCGACAAGCTGCCGCGCAAGGGCGGGCCGGGGATCTGCAAGTCCGACTTGCTGGTGATCAACAAGGTCGACCTCGCGCCGCTGGTGGGCGCGTCGCTGGAACTGATGGACAGCGACACCACGCGCATGCGCAACGGCAAGCCGTTTGTCTTCAGCAATCAGAAAACCGGCTTGGGCCTGGAAGCAATCATCGCCTTCATCGAACGCCAAGGCCTGCTGACCGCAGTCTGATCACGACTTATCAACAAGGAAGCTTATCCATGACACTGAAACGCATCCTGGGCACCCTGGCCCTGCTGCTGACCCCGGCCATCGCCTTCGCGCACCCGGGTCATGGCGACAACGGTTTGATCGCCGGCATCAGCCACCCGATTGGCGGCCTTGATCACTTGCTGGCGATGGTGGCGGTGGGTTTGTGGGCGGCGCAGCAAAAAGGCGCCGCGCGCTGGGCGCTGCCGTGCACCTTCGTGGGCACCATGCTGATTGGAGGACTGCTGGGTTTTGAAGGATTGAACCTGCCGGCGCTGGAAGGCGGCATTGCGGCGTCGGTGCTGGCGCTGGGCCTGGCCGTGGCCCTGGCCGTGCGTCCGCCGTTGAGCGTGGCAGTCGGTGCGACGGCTTTGTTTGCGCTGTTCCATGGTGTGGCCCATGGGCTGGAGTTGCCGGACATGTCGAGCCCTTGGGCGTATGCCGCAGGGTTTGTGGCGGCGACGGCGGCGTTGCATGCCGCGGGTTATGCCGTGGTGCGCGTGTTGCCGCAAGCGGCGGCGCCGTTGGTTCGATTGGCCGGTGCGGCTTCGGCGGCGACTGGTGCGTGGTTGCTCGCAGGTTGATCTTTTATTGCCTGTGATGGCCCCTTCGCGAGCAGGCTCGCTCCCACATTGGAATGCGTACACCTGTGGGAGCGAGCCTGCTCGCGAAGACGGCCTGACAGACACCGCATCTCTCAGGCCTGCTAACATGTCGCGCAATCAACCCTGCCGTGACGACGCCAGCCAATGCCGCCTGTTTCCCGCTCTGCCTCCCAGCCTGAATTGACCGCTCTGTTCGCCTCGGTGCAACAGCATTTCCAGGACGTGATCGTGCCGCTCTGGCAAGGCCCCGGCTGGAATGCCGACATGGCGTTGCCTTATGAAGCGCTGGACGCCGGGCATCAACCGCTGCCGCCCCAACGCTATCGAGCGATGGCCTGCGCGCGGCAGCTGTATCTGTTTTCCAGCCTGATCGGCCAGGTGCCGGCCGCCGAGGAACGCGCCGCGGCGCTATTCCGTTCCTTGCAACAGCATTTTCACGACGCCGAGCACGGTGGCTGGTTCTACAGCATCGACCCGCAAGGTGCGCCACTGGATCAGCGCAAAGACCTCTACACCCACGCCTTTATCCTGTTCGCCTGCGCCCATTACTGGGGCAAGGTGCGCGAGCCGCTAGTGGAATCGGTCCTCAACGCGACACTGGAAGTGCTGGCGCAGCGCTTCGCCACAGGCGACGGCCTGTACGAAGCCAGCCTCGACCGCGACTGGTCCTCGCTCGACTCCGGCCCCCTGCAAAATCCCTTGATGCATCTGGCCGAAGCTTTCCTCGCGACCCTGTCGGTGCGAGAAGACATCGCCGTACAGCGCGCGCTGGTCGAGTTATGCACAGCCATGCAGAAGCGTTTTATTGACCCGCACCACAGCGTGCTGATGGAAAAACCGCTGGGCGCTGTGGATAACTGGTTTGAACCGGGGCATCAGTTCGAGTGGTATTTCCTGCTGGAGTCTTCGCCACTGCTGCACGGCTCAAAACTGCATGCTTCGCTGGAGCGCGCGTTTGTACTCACCGAACAACTGGGCGTTGATCCACAAACGGGTGCGGTGACGGCGATGCTCGATCTGAATGGCTCTGCGAAGGATGCCACTCAACGCATCTGGGCCCAGGCTGAATACCTGCGCGCCCTGACCTTGCGTCCAAATAGCGAAGGCTCGGTGCAACGCCAGTTGCAGGCATTGCAGCAACGCTTTTTGCATGCGGGAGGGTGGTATGAATGTCGCGACGAGCAGGGCGAAGTCAGCCGCAAGGACATGCCATCGACCACGCCTTATCACTTGGCCACTTGCTATCGAGGGCTGGTCGATTATCTCGGCTGACTGACAGATAGCTATCGCGGGCAAATCGGATCGCCGCACCGCCGCTCCCACAGGTTTTTTGTCGTTCGCGAAATGACGATTCAACGCAAGTCTAGTGGGAGCGCGGCTTGCCCGTGAAAGCCGTTATGCGGTCTTAACCCTTGGCATTACGCTCAATCGCAAACCCGGCCCACGTCTGGCTCACCGGCATCAATTCCAGGCTGTTGATGTTGATGTGCGCCGGCGCATTAAGCACCCAGAAAATGGTATCGGCGATGTCCTGCGGCTGGATTGGCTCGGCACCGGCGTAGGTCGCGTTGTAGCGCTCCTGGTCACCGGCGAAACGCACCAGCGAGAACTCGCTCTCGCATAGGCCCGGCTCGATATTGCTGACACGCACGCCAGTGCCTTGCAGGTCGCAACGCAGGTTCAGCGAGAACTGGCCAACGAATGCTTTGGTCCCACCATAAACATGGCTGCCCGGGTACGGATAGTTGCCGGCGACGGAGCCGAGGTTGACGATACCGGCACCGCGGCCGTGGGCGATCAGGCGTGGCAACAGCAGGCGAGTGGCGTACATCAGGCCTTTGATGTTGGTGTCGACCATGGTGTCCCAATCGTCGAGATCGCACTTAGGTGCCGGGTCAACGCCCAGCGCCAGACCGGCGTTGTTGATCAGCCCGCGCAGCTTGGCAAAGGACGGCGGCAAGTTGGCGATCGCCTCCTCCATGGCCTTGCGATCACGCACGTCGAGCACCAGGCCATGCACCTCGGTCTGCTTCGACAACTCGGCGCACAGGGCATTGAGGCGTTCTTCACGACGGCCTGTCAGCACCAGTTTCCAGCCGGCCTCGGCAAAACGACGGGCACAGGCTTCACCAAAACCAGAGGTCGCGCCGGTAATAAACAGGGTGTTGGACATCGTGTTCTCCTTGCTTCGGCTGATCGACAGCCATTGGAATAGAAAATCAGCTGGCAGCATGCCCGGCCTTGCCCACAGCGGCAACCGCCGCAAAAACTGTACAAAAAACAACCAGACCTTCCAAAGCCACAGGCACCGTGGCTTGCAGCCATGTACACGCACCTTATCCACAGGCCGGCCCACAGTTTCCGGGGGCAAGTGGAAAAGCTGCAAGCCGCTATCCACAAGGCTTTGCGGGTAGATTACAAAGTTTTTAGCTTGACCCTCGGGTACCAGCTGTGTAGCCCATGGCATTTTGCACGATGTGATGGGCAAACCGACGATGGCGCCAAGCCAGTAACTACGGCCCTCAGCCGAGTCTTTCCAGAGTTTAACCACAGACTTATCCACAGGCTGGCCCATTGCATTTCCAGCCACTTTGCCATCCAACAAAAAGGTTGACAAAGCCTGTTCCGGGTCAAGCAAAAACGCCTGATCAAAAAACAACCACACCGCTGCAAGCCACGGATTCAAAGGCTCTCAGACAGCTACTCCCACGTTATTCACAGCCAGCTCCACAGTAAACGGGGACAAGTCAAAAGCGTGACAAAACAACTATTTGCAGCGGCTTTATGTCGCGCTTTGAGAGCTTGTGAATATTGTTTTCCACAATTTCCGGAAAGCACACTTGGCCCTTGCAGGAGCGGGCCTGTTTGCGAAAGCGGTGGGCCATTGAACACCTGTCGATTGGCACTCCGCTTTCGCGAGCAGGCTCGCTCCCACAGGGGGATTCGTGGTGTATTCGAGGTGTAAAAAAGCCCCGGCGATTGCTCGTCGGGGCTGTGGATATTTCGGCAGCGTGTCAGTGCCCGCCGAGATAGGCGTTACGCACTTCCTCGTTGACCAGCAGCTCCTTGCCGGTGCCCGTGATGCGGATCTCGCCGTTGACCATCACGTATGCCCGGTCCGACAGCTTCAACGCGTGGTTGGCGTTCTGCTCGACCAGGAAGATGGTCATGCCGGTACTCGCCAGTTCCCGCAGGGTCGCGAAGATCTGTTTCACCACGATCGGCGCCAGTCCAAGGCTCGGTTCATCGAGCAACAGCAGCTTGGGCCGACTCATCAACGCACGGGCGATGGCGAGCATCTGTTGCTCACCGCCGGACATGGTCATGGCCCGCTGGTTACGGCGCTCCTTGAGCCGTGGAAACAACTCGAACATGCGTTGCATGTCCTCGGAAGCGTACTTGTCACCGATAGGGATGGTGCCCATCAGCAGGTTTTCCTCGACGGTCATGTCGGGGAACACCCGTCGGCCTTCAGGCGACTGAGCGATGCCGTTGGACGCGATGTAGTGCGACGACTTGTGGGTGATGTCCACGCCCTGATAAATGATCTGCCCGCTAGCCGCTCGCGGCTGGCCGAAGATCGACATCAGCAAGGTCGATTTACCGGCGCCGTTGGAGCCGATCAGGCTGACGGTTTCACCTTCTTCGATATGCAGCGAGACTTTTTTCAGAGCCTGGATCGGCCCGTAAAACACATCCAGATCCTTGAGTTCGAGGATGGGTTGACTCATAGCACCACTTCCTCTTCATCAGCGCCCAGATAGGCCGCAATCACTTTCGGGTCGTTGCGAATCGCTTCAGGTCCGCCCTCGGCGATGACGATGCCGTGGTCCAGCACCACGATGTGGTCGGAAATGCTCATTACCATGCCCATGTCGTGTTCGATCAGCACCACGGTCAGATCGTGTTCGTCGCGCAGCAAACGGATCATCGCGCTCAGCGCTTCGGTTTCCTGAGGGTTGAGGCCGGCCGCCGGTTCGTCGAGGCAGATGATCTGCGGCCGGGTGCACATGGCCCGGGCGATTTCCAGGCGGCGCTGTTGGCCGTAGGACAGTTCACCGGCCAGACGGTTGGCGCAGTCCACAAGGTCCACGACTTCCAGCCAGTAGAAGGCGTGGTCCAGCGCGTCGCTTTCGGCCTTGCGGTAGCCCTTGGTATTGAGGATGCCGGCCAACATGTTGCGGTTGACCCACATGTGCTGGGCTACCAGCAGGTTTTCAAGTACCGACATTTCCTTGAACAGGCGAATGTTCTGGAAGGTGCGCGCCAGCCCGGCACGGTTCACCAGGTGGGTGCCGCCGAACATTTTGTAGCGCATCCGGGTGATGAAGCTTTTCGGCGAAACGAAATCCGTGGCTTTGAACGATTCGCCCAACAGCTGGATGACATCGGTGCGTTCGCCGCGGGTATTGAGTTCGATCCTGCCACCGGAGGCCTTGTAGAAACCGGTCAGGCAGTTGAACACGGTGGTCTTGCCGGCGCCGTTGGGGCCGATCAGGGCAAAGATCGAGTTGCGATGCACCTTGAGGCTGACATCGCTCAACGCCTTGATGCCGCCGAAGTGCATCATCAGCTTCTCGACCGAGAGTACGACTTCGCTCATGGCGCTACTCCTTTACGCGGGGTCACACCGGTACGGCTGATCCGAATCAGGCCGCGCGGTCGCCAGATCATCATCAACACCATCAACACGCCGAACAGCAGCACGCGATATTCCGCAAAGCCGCGCAGCAGTTCCGGGGCAACGGTCAGCACGAAGGCTGCAATCACCACGCCGATGGTCGAGCCCATTCCGCCGAGGACCACGATGGCGAGGATCAGCGCCGATTCGAAAAAGGTGAACGAGGTCGGGTTGACGAAGCCTTGATACGTGGCGAAGAACACCCCGGCCAGGCCGGCCGTCGAGGCACCGATGGTGAACGCCGAGAGCTTGACCAGTACGTGGTTCAGGCCCATGGAGCGGCAGGCGATTTCGTCTTCACGCAAGGCTTCCCAAGCGCGGCCGACCGGCATCTTGACCAGACGATGCTTGATGTACAGCACGGCCAGCACCACCAGGAACAACACCGCATAGATGAAGTAATACTTCACGTCCGGGTTATAGGCGATGCCGAAGAACTCATGGAACGGGACGCCCCCCTCCTTCGCGCGCTTGCCGAACTCGAGACCGAAGAAGGTTGGCAATGGAGCCGCCATGCCATTCGGGCCGCCGGTCAGGGACAACCAGTTGTTGAGGATCAGGCGAATGATTTCACCGAATCCCAGGGTCACGATCGCCAGGTAGTCACCGTGCAATCGCAGCACCGGGAACCCGAGGATGCAACCGGCAAGGCCCGCGGTGATAGCCGCCAGCGGCAGCACCGTCCAGAAACCCAGGCCGAGGTATTGATAACCCAGCGCCAGGCCGTAGGCACCGATGGCGTAGAACGCCACGTAACCCAGATCGAGCAGGCCGGCCAGGCCGACCACGATGTTCAGGCCCAGGCCGAGCAATACGTAGATCAGCCCGAGAATGACCACGCCCAGCAGGTAGGAGTTGGAGAAGAACGGGAACACCACGGCAACGAGGATCACCAGCGGGATGATCCAGCGCAGGCGGGATTTGTAATCAGGCGGCAGTACATGAACCCCGGAGCCGGTGCTTTCAAAGCCTTCAAGGATTTTCAGACCCTTGGGCGTTTGCAGGAACAGGCTCAGGGCAAACCGGCCAGCCATGACGATGGCGACAATCCAGGCCACCCGGGTCGTTTCCAGATTGAAGCCGTAGCCGTCGAGGACCACGCCGACAATCGGGCCGAACACAATCAGGGCGACAAGGCCGGCAAGAATCGCGTCAACCAGGCTTCTTTTGAGATCAATGGTTTTTTTAGTGGTTGAAGACATCGCTTACACCTTCGACACAAGAGGACGGCCGAGCAGGCCTTGGGGCCGAAAGACCAGAACGAGAACGAGCAGCGAGAAGCTGAAAACGTCTTTGTAGTCCGAGTTGACCAAACCTGAGAACAGCGACTCGGAGATCCCGAGAATGATCCCGCCAAGCATCGCACCAGGCAGCGAGCCGATGCCGCCAAGTACCGCAGCCGTGAACGCCTTGATGCCGATGATGAAGCCGGCATAGAAGTCGAATGTGCCGTAGTTCATGGTGATCAGCACGCCGGCCAGGGCCGCCATCGCTGCACCGATGATGAACACGTAGGAAATCACGCGGTCGGTGTTGATCCCCAGGATCGAGGCCATCTTGCGGTCTTGCTGGGTGGCGCGGCACATGCGGCCGAGCTTTGTGTACTTGATGATGTAGGTCAGCAGGGCCATGCCGGCGAATGCGGCAATCAGGATAAACACCTTGGTGTAGGTCAACTGCACGAAGCCGGTGCCGATTTCGACGCGCCAGGCCCCCGTCAACAAGGTCGGAACGCCCTGTTGCTTGGCACCTTGGGCGATCTGGGCATAGTTTTGCAGGATCAGCGAAATCCCGATGGCGCTGATCAGCGGTGCCAGTCGGGTGGAGTTGCGCAGGGGCTTGTAGGCGACGCGCTCGATGACCCAGCCATACACCGCCGTGACCACGATGGTGAAGATCAAGGTGCCGAGCATCAACAGCGGGAAGGATTCAATACCGAAGTACGCCAGCAGAGCCAGACTGATTGCCGCGAGGTAAGCGGAAATCATGTAAACCTCGCCGTGGGCGAAGTTGATCATGCCAATGATGCCATAGACCATTGTGTAGCCGATGGCGATCAGGCCATAGACCGACCCGAGGGTCAGGCCGTTGACCAGTTGCTGCAGGAAAATACCATCCATAACGCAATCTCACGCATTTGAGAGACTGCACAGAAGCCGGGTGCAACGGACCGGGGTTCAGCCGCCGGGGCAACACGGTTGTGTGCAGCTCTACGAGAAAAGACAGGTACTGCACGGACATGTTCATAGACTGCCCGGTGCAACAGGCACCGGGCAGATCAGGTCATATCACTTCTGTTTTTCCAGCTGGTGGTATTTGCCGTCCTTGTCCCACTCGTAAACGACGTAGTCGGAGACTTTCAGGTCGCCCTTGGCGTCCCAGGTCTTCTCGCCCATCACGGTTTTGACCGGGTTTTTCTTCAGCCACTCGGCGGCTTTCTCGCCACTGTTGGACTTGGCGCCGTTGAAAGCTGCGGCCAGGGTCTGGACCGAAGCGTAGGCGTACAGGGTGTAGCCTTCAGGCTCGGTGCCTTTCTTGCGGAACTCGTCCACCACGGTTTTGCTGTCTGGCAGCAGGCGTGGGTCGGCGCCGAAGGTCATCAGTACGCCGTCAACGAATTGCGGACCGCCAGCAGTGGTGACCAGTTCGTCGGTCACGATGCCGTCATCGGACATGAACTTGACGTCTTTGAGGCCTTGCTCACGCAGTTGACGGACCAGAGGACCGGCTTCCGGGTGCAGACCGCCGAAGTAGACGACATCGGCGCCAGCGCCGCGGATCTTGGTGACGATGGTGCTGAAGTCTTTCTCGCCACGGGTCAGGCCTTCATACAGCACAGGCTTCACGCCGCGTTTTTCCAGTTGGGCCTTGGTAGCGTCCGCCAGGCCTTGGCCGTAGGTGTCCTTGTCGTGCAGGACAACGACTTTCTTGCCCTTGAGCACGTCGACGATGTAGTCACCGGCCACGATGCCTTGCTGATCGTCACGCCCGCACATACGGAACATGGCACTCAGGCCGCGTTCGGTGACCGCTGGGTTGGTGGAACCCGGAGTGATTGCAATGATGCCCGCTTCGTCGTAGATCTCGGAGGCCGGGATGGTCGACGAGGAGCAGAAGTGACCGACTACGCCGGCGACTTTCTGGTTGGTCAGGTCCTTGGCGACCGTCACAGCCTGTTTCGGTTCGCAGGCGTCATCGCCCTTCACCAGTACGATTTTTTCCCCGTTAACGCCGCCCGCCGCGTTGACCGCGTCGGCTGCAGCCTGTGCACCCTTCATGTACTGCTCGCCAAATGCCGCGTTGGCGCCTGTCATCGGACCCGCCACACCGATTTTCACATCAGCCTGTGCAAACGCAGAAACACCCAACGCAGTTGCCACTGCGAGGGCCAGAAAGCCTTTCTTGTAAAACGTCTGGGACATGAGGTGGTGCTCCAAGGTTTTTTTTAGTTGGCACTGCGACTTCTCTGAATGCTCAGAGCAAGGGCCGTGCCATCGGTTTTTTATTCTGAAAAAAGTCGCTGCTTTATTGTTATTTCGACTGTTTCGATCCCATTTTCATTGGGCGTGCAACCGTCTAAACCGCAGAAGGTGAAACCATTTATTTTTAAAGGCGCAACCCGCGTGCGCCATCATTGCAACCGCGGCACCAAACGACGTGCAACCAGCC
Organism: Pseudomonas sp. FSL W5-0299; assembly: GCF_005930655.1. NCBI lineage: Bacteria > Pseudomonadati > Pseudomonadota > Gammaproteobacteria > Pseudomonadales > Pseudomonadaceae > Pseudomonas > Pseudomonas sp. FSL W5-0299. The sequence goes on along the minus strand of NZ_RXHX01000015.1, from coordinate 25,894 downwards.
TGTAACAACGTGCGTCACCGAAGTGCACACTGCTGGTGCGGAACTGCTACAACCCGCACCTTTTACAGGCTAGTCGCTGCGCGAAAAAGCGCCGCTCCCAGCAACAAATTTCAACAATCAAATAACGATCCGCAAGCACTGGCCTGCGTGATACAGCGAGAAACCGGCCTCGTACAAACAACTGCGCAAACCCACCCCGGCCAATGGCTGCATGGGGGCAAAGGGAATGGGTAGCGCCTCAGGATTTCCGTTACACAGATAATCGGCAAAGGCTTTGCCGACCACCGTCCCCGTTGTCACGCCCCGGCCGTTGTAACCGGTGACTGCCACTAAACCGGGCGCCGGCTCGAACAAACGCATCAAATGGTCCGGGGTAAACGCGATGCAACCGGTCCAGGTGCATTCCCATTCCACGGGTTTGAGGTAGGGGAAATAGTGCTGCTGCACCCGATCGGCCCAGGCCTTGAGGAACCAGGCCGGTTTCTGATTGCCGTTACCGAGGCTGCCCAGCAACAGACGGCCGTCTTTGTCGCGACGAATACTGCTCAGTACCTGGCGCGTGTCCCAGGAACCCTGCCCGCCGGGCAGAATTTGCTGCGCGGCGTCTTCGGTCAGCGGGACCGACGCCACTTGATAGTAATAACCGGGGAAGAAATTGCGCCGCAACTCCGTCCAGTCACCTTCGGTATAAGCGTTGGAGGCGATGACCACTTGCTCGGCGAGCACTGATCCCTGAGCGGTTTGCACCGACCAGCGTTGGCCCTGACGTTCAAGTCGGGTCACCGGAGAATGATCGAACAGTTGGCCCCCGAGGCTGATGGCCGCTTTGGCCAGCCCCGTGGTGTAAGCCATCGGATTGATCGTGCCGGCACGCTTGTCGAGCAGCGCGGCAGCAATCTTTTTGGTACCCGTCGCTTGTTCGCAGGATTGCCCGGTCAGCAGTTCGACCGGTGCTCCGCGACGTTTCCATTGTTCTTCGCGACTGCGCAGATCGGCTTCGCCACGGGCGTTGTGCGCCATGTGCAGCGTGCCTTCGCGGCGTAACTGGCAATCGATGTTGTATTTGTCGACCAGGCTGAACACCAGCGATGGCGCTGCACCCAGCATGCGATTGAGCTGACTGCCCACCGCTTCGCCGAACCCGGCTTCGATCTCGTCCGGTGGAATCCACATCCCGGCGTTGACCAGACCGACGTTGCGCCCCGAACCGCCGTGACCGGCGCGATGGGCTTCGAGCACGCAGACCTTTTTACCTTTTTCAAGTAGATGCACCGCCGCCGACAGGCCGGTGAAACCGGCGCCAATGACGCAGACATCGACGGTAACTTCGCCCTTGAGCGCGGCATTGTCGGGCCTTTGCGGCGTCAGTTTTTCCCACAGACACTCTTCGCGTAACGGCATTGCCAGACTCCAACAGAAACCTAACCAACACACAGTTCAAAATGTAGGAGTGAGCCTGCTCGCGATAGCGATTTAACATTCAACATCTATGTTGACTGATAGACCGCAATCGCGAGCAGGCTCACGCCTACAGGGGATCACTGTTCGACTCGAGGATCAGTCGAACGTGATGCCCTGAGCCAACGGCAACTCCAGCGAGTAGTTCACGGTGTTGGTCTGGCGGCGCATGTAGCCGCGCCATGCATCGGAGCCCGACTCACGCCCACCACCGGTTTCTTTCTCGCCACCGAACGCGCCGCCAATTTCCGCACCGCTCGGGCCGATGTTGACGTTGGCGATGCCGCAGTCGCTGCCCACCGCCGACATGAACTGTTCGGCTTCACGCACGTCGGTGGTGAAGATGCACGAGGACAGGCCTTGTGGCACCGAGTTGTTCAGACGCAGCGCTTCGTCGAAGTCCTTGTAACCGACCACGTACAAGATCGGTGCGAAGGTTTCATTGCAGACCACATCGCTCTGCTCCGGCATTTCAACAATGGCCGGCGAGACGTAATAAGCGTTCGGGTATTTGTCTTCCAGCTGGCGTTCGCCGCCAAACACCCGGCCGCCTTCGCTCAGGGCTTGTTCCAGCGCGTCCTGCATGTTTTCGAAACTGTTTTTGTCGATCAGCGGACCGATCAGGTTGCCCTCGAGCGGATTGCCGATGCGGACCCTGGAATAGGCAGCCTTGAGGCGAGTGACGATTTCTTCCTTCACCGACTCATGGGCAATCAGGCGACGCAACGTGGTGCAACGCTGACCGGCGGTGCCGACGGCGCTGAACAGGATGGCGCGGACGGCCATGTCCAGGTCGGCGCTTGGGGCGAGGATCATGGCGTTGTTGCCGCCCAGCTCCAGAATGCTGCGGGCGAAACGTGCGGCGATTTTTGGCGCCACTTCACGGCCCATGCGGGTGCTGCCGGTGGCGCTGATCAGCGCGACACGCGGGTCATCGACCAGCGCTTCGCCGGCATCGCGGCCGCCGATGATCACTTGGCTGAGGTGTGGAGGTGCGTCGCTGAAGTTCTTCAGTACGCGGTCAAACAGCGCCTGGCAGGCCAGTGCGGTCAGTGGGGTTTTCTCGGACGGTTTCCAGATCACCGGGTTGCCGCAGACCAGCGCCAGCGTGGTGTTCCAGGCCCAGACCGCAACCGGGAAGTTGAAGGCGCTGATGACGCCGACGACGCCCAGCGGGTGCCAGGTTTCGCGCATGTGGTGGCCAGGACGCTCGGACGCGATGGTCAAGCCGTACAGCTGACGGGACAGGCCGACGGCGAAATCGCAGATGTCGATCATTTCCTGAACTTCACCCAGGCCTTCCTGTGTGATCTTGCCCGCTTCCCAGGACACCAGCTCGCCGAGGTCGGCCTTGTATTCGCGCAGGATGTCGCCCAGTTGACGCACCAGTTCGCCACGGCGCGGGGCCGGGACCTTGCGCCACAATTCGAACGCATGATCTGCACGACTGATGTGCTGCTCGACTTCAGCGGCGCCTTCCCAGTTCACGGCAGCGATCCGGCTGCCATCGATCGGCGAATGCACCGGCACTTTGCCGTTCTGGTACAGGGCCGGGTTCACACCAAGACGATCAAGCAATGCGGCAACCATGGGTCACTCCTCGAGCAAAAAACAGAAAACGTACAGCCGGACATTCACGGCTGATCAGACCTGTAGTTTTAGCTCCCCGGAGGTTACCCAACAAACGACCTTTAAGAGAGATATCATTCCGTTTATTCATGCTTTGAATTGCTGGCAGTAAAAGAAACAAGAAAAAGGACCGTCCATGCTGAATAAACGCTATTTGCCGTCGATCACCGCACTGCAGTGTTTCGAGGCCGTGACCCGGCATTTGAGCTTCACCCGGGCCGCCGAAGAGCTGAACCTGACCCAGAGCGCCGTCAGCAAACAGGTCGCGCAACTCGAAGAGTTGTTGCAGCACTTGCTGTTCCGCCGGGTGCGCCGACGCCTGCAAATGACCCCGGCCGGTGATTTGTACCTGGTGGAAGTACGAAAAATCCTCACCCAGGTCGAGATGTCGACCCATTACCTGCGTTCCTACGGCGGCGAAACCGAAGTCTTGCGGGTTTCGACGCCGCCGACCTTCGGCGCACGCTGGCTGGTGCCACGTCTGAAAGGCTGGCGCCTGCGCCACCCGTCAATCCATCTGGACCTGTGCAGCGAGCAGGAAGCCGACGATTTGCTGCAAGGTCGCAGCGACCTGGCGTTCTACTTCGGCCAAGGCTCGCGGCCCGGCACCGAATGCCTGAAGCTGTTTGGCGAGGAGCTGGTGCCGGTCTGCGCGCCGGGCAGCCTGCCGGACACGCCGTTCACCGACCCTACGCAGCTCGCCGACCTCGTCCTGTTGCAAAACGCCTCGCGGCCCCAGGCCTGGCACGACTGGTTCGACAGTCAGGGCTACCACACCGAACACAGCTACCACGGCCCGCGCTTCGAAACGTTTTATATGTGCATCCGCGCCGCCCAGGTCGGCTGCGGCGTGGCGCTATTGCCAAGGTTTTTGGTGGAAGAAGAGTTGGCGGACGGCAAACTGGTTATCCCCTGGAAACACGCGATGCCAAGCACGGATGCCTATTACCTGGCGTATCCCGAGCACTCGGCGGAAGTGCCCAAGGTGCGCGATTTTGTGAAGTGGATGCTCGAGCAGATCGACAGCCCGGACACGCCGTAGATTTGAAGCCCCGGCTAATTCTTGTGGCGAGGGAGCTTGCTCCCGTTGGGCTGCGCAGCAGTCCTGTATTGGGGGCGCTTCGCACCCCAGCAGGAGCAAGCTCCCTCGCCACAAGGATATGTACTGTCTAAAAAATCGCTGGCAATAACTGCCTCTGATATGCGCCACTAGCCCCATTCATAGAAACAGCTGAAACGTCGCGACCACAGGCCGCGGCCCGCCTGGAGAACCCCGTTATGAGCGAGAGCGTGTTTGGCGATCGCATTGTGCAGAACCTGCTCGACACCGATTTCTACAAACTGACGATGATGCAGGCGGTGCTGCACAACTACCCGAACGTGGAAGTCGAATGGGAGTTTCGTTGCCGTAACAGTGAGGATCTGCGCCCGTATCTGGCAGAAATCCGCTTCCAGATCGAACGCCTGGCCGAGTTGAGCCTGAGCGCCGACCAGTTGAGCTTCATGGAACGCATCAGCTTCATGAAGCCGGATTTCCTGCGTTTTCTCGGGCTGTTCCGCTTCAACCTGCGTTACGTCCACACGGGTATCGAAAACGGCGAGCTGTTCATCCGCCTGCGCGGGCCGTGGTTGCATGTGATTCTGTTTGAAGTACCGCTGCTTTCCATCGTCAGCGAAGTGCGCAACCGCTATCGCTACCGCGAAATTGTTCTGGAACAGGCTCGCGAGCAGCTCTACCGCAAGTTCGACTGGTTGACCGCCAACGCCAGCAGCGACGAATTGTCCGAACTGCAGGTAGCCGATTTCGGCACACGCCGTCGTTTCTCGTTCCGCGTGCAGGAAGAAGTGGTGAACGTGCTCAAGCACGATTTCCCCGGGCGTTTCGTCGGCACCAGCAACGTGCATCTGTCACGGGAACTGGACATGAAACCTTTGGGCACCATGGCCCACGAATGGATCATGGCGCACCAGCAACTCGGTCCCCGACTGATCGACAGCCAGATTGCCGCCCTCGATTGCTGGGTGCGCGAGTATCGGGGTCTGCTGGGGATCGCCCTGACCGACTGCATCACCATGGATGCCTTTCTCAACGACTTCGACCTGTTCTTTGCCAAGCTCTTCGACGGCCTGCGCCATGACTCCGGCGATCCGGTGATCTGGGCAGAAAAGGCGATCGCCCATTATCAAAAGCTGGGCATCGACCCGATGAGCAAGACCCTGACGTTCTCCGACAGCCTGACGCTGCCAAAATCCCTGGAAATATTTCGGGCGTTGCGCGGTCGGATTAATGTCAGCTTTGGGATCGGCACCAACCTGACGTGTGATATTCCGGGTGTCGAACCGATGAGCATCGTGCTTAAAATGGCGGCCTGCAACGGCCAGCCCGTGGCAAAGATTTCCGATGAGCCTGGCAAGACTCACTGCAAAGACCCGAATTTCGTCGCCTATTTGCGACACGTTTTCAAAGTACCTGCCGCCCTTTCCAGCACATCTGGCACCACTAGCAAGGAGTGAATTCATGCAAGCCGTACAGCGTGAGATTGCTGAGCAGCTCAAGGTTCAGCCGCCATTCGCCGACCACGCAGCCCTTGAGGCCGAGGTCGCCCGGCGGGTCAGCTTCATTCAGGATTGCCTGGTCAATTCCGGGCTCAAGACCCTGGTGCTCGGCATCAGCGGCGGCGTCGACTCGCTGACTGCCGGCCTGCTGGCCCAACGCGCCATGCGTGAGTTGCGCGAGCAAACCAGCGACAAAAGCTACAAGTTCATCGCCGTGCGCCTGCCTTATGAAACCCAATTCGATGAACACGATGCCCAGGCCTCGGTGGATTTCATCGCCCCGGACGAACGTCACACCGTGAACATCGGCCCGGCGGTGAAAGCCCTGGCCAATGAAGTGGCGGCTTTCGAAGGCAAGCACGCGGTCTCGGTGGATTTCGTGCTCGGCAACACCAAGGCGCGGATGCGCATGGTCGCCCAGTACACCATCGCCGGCGCGGCGCACGGGCTGGTCATCGGTACCGACCACGCGGCGGAAGCGGTGATGGGTTTCTTCACCAAGTTCGGTGATGGCGCCTGCGACCTGGCCCCGTTGAGTGGTCTGGTGAAAAACCAGGTTCGAGACATCGCCCGCAGTTTCGGCGCGCCGGAATCGCTGGTGGAAAAAATCCCGACCGCCGACCTTGAAGACCTGTCGCCGGGCAAACCCGACGAAGCGTCCCACGGCGTGACCTATGCCGAGATCGACGCGTTCCTGCACGGCCAGCCGGTGCGTGAGGAAGCGTTCAGGATTATTTGCGATACGTATAAAAAGACCCATCACAAGCGCGTGATGCCGTTCGCGCCTTGAAGCTGCGGCGCCTGTACTGACGCCATCGCGAGCAGGCTCGCTCCCACAAGGACAACGCTGTACCTGTGGGAGCGAGCCTGCTCCGGGCGGCGTTCCGACGAAGAACGATGACCCGGTCTTTCGTCAGGCACAAAAAAAGCGTCCCAATCGGGACGCTTTTTTTATGTACTCGAATCGATTACTTCAGGGTAACCGTACCTTTCATCATCGAGATGTGGCCCGGGAACGAGCAGAAGAAGCCGTAATCGGTGCCCGCTGTCAGCTTCGATACATCGATGGTCAGCGTATCCTTCTCTCCGGCTCCGATGATTTTGGTATGAGCAATAACGCGATCATCACCGTCTTTCAGATAGTTTTTGTCGATACCGGCTGCCAGGCCATCGGTAGCGATCGGCTGCATATCTGCCGCTTTACTGATCACCAGGTTATGGCCCATGACATTTTTCGGCAGGCTGCCGGAGTGGGTCAGTTCTACGGTAAACGTCTTGCAGCTTTTGTCGATTTCGATGGCCTTGGTGTTGAAGGTCATTTGATCGGTGGAGTCGACAGTGGCCTTGCATTCAGCAGCCATCAGTTGGCTGCTGGCCAGTGTCAGCAGGGATACCGCAACAAGTTTGGCAAACATGGTGAATCTCCAAGGCAGGGGTTAACAAAAGTGCGAATGGACAGAAGACTGCCTGAAAACTGCGCAAGTTCCTATGACCTGAATCAAAAATTGTATACAACTTTCGGGCTATGACACCTATCGAAACAATCTACCAGCCAGACGTCTGGCCCGGCCCTATCATCAGGCCGTCATCCCTGATCTGGAGCGCCTGTCATGTCCTTTAACAGCCTGTTGCGCAGTTTGCTCGCCGCTTATGCCTGTGGCGCCAGCGGCACCTACGAAACACCTGAACGCGAAGTTTAGACCTTGGAGCGCCGCCCGCCTGCCTTTACTCTATGGCCATCCTGACCGTGGAGTAAGGCATGTCTTTAGCGTCCGTTTGTGTATTTTGCGGTGCCAGCACCGGCACCAGTCCGGCTTATCGTGAAGCGGCTGTCGCCCTCGGGCGAGCACTGGCCGAGCGCAAGCTGACCCTGGTCTATGGCGGCGGCGCCGTCGGGCTGATGGGCATCGTCGCCGATGCGGCACTGGCGGCCGGCGGCGAAGTGATCGGAATCATTCCGCAAAGCCTCAAAGACAAGGAAATCGGCCACAGCGGCCTGACTCGTCTGGAAGTGGTCGACGGCATGCATGCGCGCAAGGCGCGAATGGCCGAGCTCAGCGATGCCTTCATCGCGCTGCCCGGAGGCCTGGGCACCCTGGAAGAATTGTTCGAAGTCTGGACCTGGGGCCAGCTCGGCTACCATGGCAAACCGCTCGGGTTGCTGGAAGTGAACGGTTTCTATAGCAAATTGACCGGTTTTCTTGATCATATCGTCGGCGAAGGCTTCGTTCGCGAAGCGCACCGTGACATGCTGCAAGTGAGCGAATCGCCGCAAACCCTGATCGATGCGCTGGACGCTTGGCAGCCGACAGTGGTGCCCAAATGGACAGAGCAAAAACCCAGCTAACGGCTCGGTCCCGATACAGGGCAGAATATGCGCCGCTCAACCTCACCTTCGACCCCAGAGGATCGCCCATGGCTAAACCTAATTATTCCTTCGCCAAACGTCAGAGAGACTTGGCCAAGGAGCAGAAGAAAGAGGAAAAGCTTCAGCGCAAGAAAGCTACAGCTGAAGAAGAAGCAGCAGCACTGAACCCGGATGCCGAAGGCGAAGTGGCTACAGACGAAACTGAAGCACCGAAAGATCAGGCGCCCGACGCCTGAGACCCTCAGGGCCCGATGATCTGATCAGGCCCACCGGATCTGTGTCCAGGGTCAGCAGTTCCTTGCTGACCCTCACAGGCCAATCTGAAACACCCCATCCCGAACTGACTTACACCGCTCCTACAGGGGATTTTGTTAGTCCAGGGGCATCACGGTGACTCGGACCTCGGGGTCGTGATTGCCGCCCCCCAGAATCACCCCACGCAACGGCGACACATCGGAAAAATCCCGTCCCCAGGCCAGGGTGATGTGCTCCAGCGCCGGTTGCACATTGTTGGTCGGATCAAAATCCACCCAGCCCAGCACCGGGCAAAACACCGAAACCCAGGCATGCGAGGCATCGGCGCCGATCAGTCGTGGCTGGCCGGGCGGTGGCTGGGTCAGCAGGTAGCCGCTGATGTAACGCGCCGCCAGTCCACGGGAACGCACGCAAGCGAGCATCAGGTGCGCGAAGTCCTGACAGACCCCGCGCCGACGCTCCAGCACCTCCACCAGCGGCGTTGCCACTTGAGTCGCCTCGGCGTCGAAGGTGAATTCGCTGAAAATCTTCTCCATCAACGCCTGGACGCCCAGCAACAAAGGCTGTCCCGGTGGAAAACAGCTTTCCGAGAATTCGACAAAGTTGCGCTTCAGATGCACATAGGGCGATTCAAACCGGTAACGGCACGCTTCCAGTAAATCTGTAGAAAGCGGCTGACTGCTGTAGGTCAGCGCATTGCGGGTTTCTTCCCACGCGGGGGATTGATTGAAATCCAGCGTTGGCCGGGCCAGCACCTCGACCGTAAGCCGGGCGTTGACCAGCAATTCATCATGCGGCCGCTCAAACGCCAACCGGGTGAGTGGATTGCCAAATACATCCAGCTCATCCCGGCGCGAGGTCGGGTCGGGACTGATCTGCAAGTGTTGTTCGGTGCAGCGCTGCCAGGCACAGGCCCGTGGCCACAGGTGCGCGAGTTGCTGGGCCAGGGACACCGGGCTGTCGTAGTGATAATGGGTGTCGTGGAGAATCTGGTAACGGGCGCTCATCAGACTGACACCGTGCGCTGGCTGACATCATCGACATGGGCGAAATGGCGCAAGGCCAGACGATCCGACACTTGCCCGCTGGCATCGGCGATCTCTTGCAGCAAATCGGCCAGACCGTTGATGGCGGCGCGAACGCTGGCTTCGCCGAACAGCGAGTTCTCCAGACAGCCCAGATCGAACCGCGCCAGGCGCTCCACCAGTTGCGGCAGACCGGCTTCGCGAGGCACGCCAAAATCATCGTTCAAGCGTTTCAGGGTGCGGGTCACCAGTTTTAACTGGAACAGCACCGCATGAGGGTTTTGCTCGTCGAGTAGCAACAGATCGAGCACCGGAATCAACTGTGCCACCGCCAGGTACCGCGAGCGGTATGTGATGCTGCTGTTGCCCAGTTCCAGCAGCCATTCCAGCCCAGCCTGATCGAAGGCACCGACACCGCGCAGAAACGCCGCCAGGCTGGCGCTGAGAAATTGCAGACGCTCGATCCGCCGACCGATCATCAGAAAACGCCAGCCTTCATCCCGGGTCATGTCGTCCAGGGCAAAACCGGACAGTGCCGCCAGGGACATCACCAGCCGGTTGAGGAAATCCAGTAACTCACCGAAATCCGGCTCTTCGGTTTCCAGCTCCATGGCTTCGCGCTGCAATTCCACCAGCGCCTGCCAGTTTTCCCGCGAGAGCTTGCCGCGCACTTGCGAGGCGGCCCACTGCAAGCGCTGCAAATTGGAGCGCAGGCTGAAGGGCCAATCATCGCCGAGTAACGCCGCCAACAACCGCTCGGGCAACTCACCTTCGTCTGGCAACAGATTGAGGCGCTCGCCGAGGTCGACCGCCGCGTCCAGGGCCTGCGGGTCATCGCCATCGACGTAGCGCGCCAGCATGATCCGCAACAATCGCGCGCTGTCATCACAGCGTTCGCAATAGCGGCCAAACCAGAACAGGTTCTCGACCACCCGCGACGGCAGGTACGGATCGCGCCGAACCAGGTCATGCACACCGATCGTGCGCTGGGTTTTCCATTGCTCGCCGCTCGGCGGACGATCCCCCAATACCCAGGTGTCCTTACTCGCACCGCCGCGCTGCATCGACACCACTTCCGCATCCGCTTCGGCGGCCACCCGGGTCAATCCGCCCGGCAACACCCGATAACCGTCTTGACTGGCCACCGCATACATACGCATCCCAATGGCTCGCGGTTGCAGCTGACCGTCCTCGGCCTGCCAGATCGGTGCCTGGGACAATTGCGCCAACTCTTGCGCAACATACGCATAAGGCCGCGCCTGCATGCGCTCAGCCAAGGCCTGACGCTGTTTTTCACTCAAATCGCGGCCAAATACAGGGGCGAAGCTTTGCGACGGGAAGGCGGGTTTGATCAGCAATTCCGGCAGTTTCTCCAGCGCCTGGGCCAGCACCGGCGCTTCGCCACACCACCACGTCGCAATGGACGGAAGGATCAGTTCTTCGCCGAACAGGAATTGATTGATCTTCGGCAAAAAGCCGAGCAACCCCGGCGACTCGAGTACTCCGCTGCCGAGGGCATTGGCCACCAGCACGCGCCCCTGCCGCACGGCTTCGAGCAAGCCCGGCACACCGAGTGCCGAGTCGGTACGCAGTTCCAGCGGATCACAGAAGTCATCGTCGAGCCGACGCATGATCGCGTGAACCCGACGCAGGCCACTGAGGGTCTTCAGGTAGACCGTAGCATCGCGCACCGTGAGGTCGCCGCCTTCCACCAGTGGATAACCGAGCTGGCGCGCCAGATAGAGATGTTCGAAATAGCTTTCGTTGAAACGTCCCGGCGTCAGCAGCACGATCAGTGGCGCGTCTTCATCGTTTGGCGCCTGGCGGACGAGGGTTTCCTGGAGCGTGCGGAAGAACCCGGCCAGGTGCTGCACCTTCAGGTCGCGATACAACTCGGGAAACGCTCGGGACACGATGGTGCGGTTTTCCAGCGCATAACCGGCACCGGAAGGCGCTTGAGTCCGGTCCGCCGTCACCCACCAGCGGCCATCCGGCGTGCGCGCCAGATCCACGGCGTACAAATGCAGAAAAGCCCCGTCCGGCGGCGTAATGCCCTGACAGGGCCAGAGGAAATTGTTGTGGCCAAATACCAGTTCCGCCGGCAGCAGCCCTTCGGCAATCAATCGCTGCGGGCCGTAAAGGTCTGCCAGCACGGCGTTCAACAACCGAGCTCGCTGGGCAATCCCGGCCGATAACTGCTGCCACTCATCAGCGGCAATCACATGCGGCAGCAGGTCAAGCTCCCACGGCCGATCCGCGCCCTTGGGGTCGGCGTAGACGTTGTAGGTCACGCCGTTTTCCTGGATCTGCCGGGTCAACAAAGCCTGACGCTGCACCAATTGCGCTGGCGTGCTGCGTTGCAATTGGTCGAACAACCGGCGCCAGTGGGGGCGCACGGCGCCGCTGTCGTCGAGCAGTTCGTGATAAGTGCCCGCCGTCAGCGGGTAGCGGTCAAGCAGGTCAGGCATGGAAAGCTCGGCAGACAGCAAAGAACGGTCAGACTAACGCAGGCTCATGACGCCCGGATAGACGAAAAATCCGAGCGTCGTGTACGGTTTAGAAACGTCGTAAATCGAGCGTCATCGGCAGCTCGTCATTAATTTCCAGAATCGGTATCGGAAGTTTCCCCGGGCTGTGTCCGATGCGGAAGAAACGCGCCATCCGTCGGCTCTCGGCCTCATTGGCATTCACCGGCAAGCTGTCGTAATTACGCCCGCCCGGATGGGCGACGTGGTATTGACAGCCCCCCAGCGAACGCTGCATCCAGGTGTCGAGCAGGTCGAACACCAACGGCGCGTGGACCGGGATGGTCGGTTGCAGGCAGTTGGCCGGTTGCCAGGCGCGGAAACGCACGCCGGCAACGAACTCGCCGACGCGGCCGGTCGGCTGCAACGGTACGGGAACACCATTGCACGTCAGCAAATAACGCTGCGGTGCCAGACCGGTGAGCTTCACCTGCAAGCGTTCCAGCGACGAATCCACGTAGCGCACCGTGCCGCCGACCGCGCCCTCCTCACCCAGCACATGCCAAGGCTCCAGCGCCTGACGCACTTCCAGCTCGATGCCGCTGACGGCGTAATCGCCGACCTTGGGAAAACGAAATTCCAGATGCGCGGCAAACCACTCTGCGCGCACGGGATAACCGGCGGCATTGAGATCGACGATCACATCGGCGAAATCCTGCTCGATAAAGTGCGGCAGCAGGAACCGGTCATGCAGCTCAGTGCCCCAGCGCGCCAGTTTCGGCGGCGCATACGGCTCGCGCCAGAACCGCGCCACCAGCGCCCGCAGCAGCAACTGTTGCGCCAGGCTCATGCGCGCATGCGGTGGCATTTCAAAGGCGCGCAACTCAAGCAATCCAAGCCGCCCCGTCGCGCCATCCGGCGAATAGAGCTTGTCGATGCAGAACTCGGCGCGGTGCGTATTGCCGGTCACGTCGATCAGCAAATTGCGCAGCAACCGGTCGACCAGCCACGGCGCACACTCCTCGCCCGGCTCCGGCATCTGGGCGAAAGCGATTTCCAGTTCGTACAAGGCATCGTTGCGCGCTTCATCGACACGCGGCGCCTGGGACGTCGGGCCGATGAACAATCCGGAAAACAAGTAGGACAAGGACGGGTGGTTATGCCAGTAACTGATCAGGCTGCGCAGCAGGTCGGGACGGCGCAGAAACGGTGAGTCAGCCGGCGTCGCGCCACCCAGGACGAAATGGTTGCCGCCGCCAGTGCCGGTGTGCCGGCCGTCGATCATGAATTTCTCGGTGGTCAGTCGGGTCTGGCGCGCTTCTTCGTAGAGGAACTCGGTGCGCTCGACCAGCTCATCCCACGTGGCGGACGGCTGCACATTGACCTCAATCACGCCCGGGTCAGGGGTGATACGGAAGTTGCTCAAGCGCGGATCGCTCGGCGGCTCGTAGCCTTCCAGCAGCACCGGGCAATGCAGTTCCTGCGCCGTGGCCTCGATCGCGGTGACCAGTTCCAGATAATCTTCGACCCGTTCCAGCGGCGGCATGAACAGGTACAACCGACCTTCCCGTGCCTCGGCGCAGAATGCGGTGCGGGTCAGCCAGTCGGCGGATTCATCGACTTTCAGTTCCCGCTCGACCGCTTCGGCCGGTGCTCCCGGACTGTTCAACTGCTGAGTGTCTGGTAGCGAGGGGAATGCCTGATTCGGATCGTTAGGATGGATGAACGGATACTCCGCCGCTTTTACCCATGGCTGCGAGCCCAACGGAAGCCGATAGCCCAGCGGTGAATCACCGGGCACCAGTCGGCAGTGCTCGTCACGCAGGTACCAGCGACCGCTCTGCCATTGATCACCCTTGGCGGTGCGCGCCAGCGGCAGGACCTGACCGATCACCTTGTCCAGGCCCTGGCTGAAGACTTTACGCAGGCGGGCCCGCTCCAGCGGTTCTTCAAGACGCGAGTCTTCGGCGCTGACGTTCAGCGGCAACGTGCCTTCGCGCCAGAGGTAATAGAAATTGTCTTCGTAGGCGGGGAAAACAAAGCGTGTCGGAATTTTCAGGCGTTCGGCGACACTCGACAGAAAACGCCCGGCCAGTTCGCCATCGGCACCGTAGTCTTCCTGCTCATCGGCAATCAGCGCGCTGTTGTGCCAGATCGGCACGCCATCGCGCCGCCAGTAGCAGTTCAGCGACCAGCGTGGCAGTTGTTCGCCGGGATACCACTTGCCCTGACCGAAATGCACCAGGCCTTTGGGCGCGTAGTGTTTGCGCATGCGCTGGAACAGCTCGGCGGACAGCCGACGCTTGTCCGGGCCAAGTGCGGCGGTGTTCCACTCGGCGCCGTCCGGATCGTCAATGGAAACAAACGTCGGCTCGCCGCCCATGGTCAGGCGCACGTCGCCCTCCAGCAGGTCGGCATCGATCTGCCGCCCCAGCGCCTGGATCGCCAACCACTGATCTTCGGTATAGGGCTTTGTTACTCGCGGCGCTTCCCAGATCCGCTCCACGGACATTTCGTGGGTGAACTCGCACTCGCACGATTCCACCAGGCCACTGATCGGTGCCGCAGAGCCCGGATCGGGGCTGCACGCCAACGGAATGTGCCCTTCACCGGCAAACAGCCCTGACGTCGCGTCCAGGCCGATCCAGCCGGCGCCAGGCAAATAGACCTCGCACCAGGCGTGCAAGTCGGTGAAGTCCACTTCCGTGCCCGAGGGACCGTCGAGGCTTTTGACGTCGGCGGTCAGCTGGATCAGATAACCAGAGACGAAGCGCGCCGCCAGCCCGAGGTTACGCAGCAACTGCACCAACAACCACGCCGAGTCACGGCAGGAACCGGACGCATGTTCAAGGGTGTGCTCAGGGGTTTGCACCCCCGGCTCCATGCGGATCAGGTAGCCGATGTCTTCGCTCAGGCGCTGATTGAGCGCCACGAGGAAGTCGACGCTCGGCAGCGGCGTGCGGTCGATGCCGTCCAGATAGGCCTTGAACTTCGGCGTCAGGGGCAAGGTTTCCAGGTACGGCGCCAGTTCCTTGCGCTCATCCGAGGCGTAGGTGAACGGGATCTTTTCCGCGTAGGGCTCAAGGAAGAAGTCGAACGGATTGAACACCGCCATCTCCGCCAGCAGATCGACCTCGATGCGCAGCTCAGCGGTTTTCTCCGGGAACACCAACCGCGCCAGGTAATTGCCCTGGGGGTCCTGCTGCCAGTTGATGAAATGCTGCTCGGGGGAGACTTTCAGCGCATAGGACAGAATCCGCGTGCGACTGTGGGCGGCCGGGCGCAGGCGAACGATCTGCGGACCGAGCTCGACGGCGCGGTCGTAGCGGTAATGCGTGACGTGGTGCAATGCGACATGAATCGACACGGCGTGCCTCCTGCGAGCCTTAAGCGTATTGGGAAAGCGCGCAAGACTTATGCCATCCAGCAGCGCTGGCGCTTTCTTCGATTGCTTGAGGCAGTACAGCACCAAAATCGGGCGATGCGGGAAATTGGTTTGAGAGGATTGCACGCAAATGTGGCGAGATACCTACGATCGTTCCCACGCTCTGTGTGGGAATGCAGTCCGTGACGCCCCGCGTCACTGGACGCGGAGCGCCCCTTGGGGCATTACCACGCAGCGCGTGGGAACGATCAGCAGACAATAAAAAACGCCAACCCGAAGGTTGGCGTTCTGTTATCAGCGGTCAGCGTTTAGCGCGGCACTACCGGCTTGCGCGCAGGCTTCGGTCCCTTGCCTTTGGCCGCGTCCTTGCGATCTTTGGCCGCCTGTTGGTTGCGGGCGAATGCCGCCGCCTTGGCCTGTTCACGCTTGTCCCACGGATTGCCGCCATCGCTGGCACGTGGTGGCAGGCCGGTGTGCTGGGTCAGGATCTTGGTGGTTTTTTCCCCTGCAACCTTGTGACTGCCGGCCGGCGTCGAGTTCTTGCGACGGGCGCTCTGGTAGCTGTCGGTCGCCGGCTGATGCAGCGGGATCAACTGGTTCTTGCCCGGCCCGATCAGGTCGGCGCGGCCCATGCGGGTCAACGCTTCACGCAGCATCGGCCAGCCTTTCGGGTCGTGATAACGCAAGAACGCCTTGTGCAGGCGACGCTGCTCTTCGCTCTTGACGATGGTCACGGCGTCGCTCTTGTAAGTGACCTTGCGCAGCGGGTTCTTGCCCGAATGGTACATCGCGGTGGCAGTGGCCATCGGCGACGGGTAGAACGCCTGCACCTGGTCGGCGCGGAAGCCGTTGCCCTTGAGCCACAGGGCCAGGTTCATCATGTCTTCGTCGGTGGTGCCCGGGTGAGCGGCGATGAAGTACGGAATCAGGTACTGCTCTTTCCCGGCTTCCTTGGAGTACTTCTCGAACATGCGCTTGAACTTGTCATAGCTGCCGATGCCCGGTTTCATCATCTGGTTGAGCGGACCTTCCTCGGTGTGTTCCGGGGCGATCTTCAGGTAACCGCCGACGTGGTGGGTCACCAGCTCTTTGACGTATTCCGGCGACTCGACCGCGAGGTCGTAGCGCAGGCCGGACGCGATCAGGATCTTCTTCACACCCGGCAAGGCACGGGCGCTGCGGTACAGCTGAATCAGCGATGAGTGATCGGTGTTCAGGTTGGGGCAGATGCCCGGGAACACGCACGACGGCTTGCGGCACGCGGATTCGATTTCCGGGCTCTTGCAGGCGATGCGGTACATGTTCGCAGTCGGGCCACCGAGGTCGGAAATCACGCCGGTGAAGCCTGGGACCTTGTCGCGGATCTCTTCGATTTCGCGAATGATCGATTCTTCGGAACGGTTCTGGATGATCCGGCCTTCGTGCTCGGTGATCGAGCAGAAGGTGCAGCCACCGAAGCAGCCACGCATGATGTTCACCGAGAAGCGGATCATGTCGTAGGCCGGGATTTTTTCCTTGCCATACGCCGGGTGCGGAACCCGTGCGTAAGGCATGCCGAACACGTAGTCCATTTCTTCAGTGGTCATCGGAATCGGCGGCGGGTTGAACCAGACGTCGACTTCGCCATGCTTCTGCACCAGGGCGCGGGCGTTGCCCGGGTTGGTTTCCAGGTGAAGCACGCGGTTGGCGTGAGCGTACAGAACCGCATCGCCACGGACTTTCTCGACCGAGGGCAGACGAATCACGGTTTTGTCGCGGGTCATTTTCGGGCTGGCCAGGATCTGCACGACCTTGGCTTCGCTCGGGTCTTCAACCGGGCCTTTTTCCTGCTCGATCGCGCAGGCCTGGGTGTCCTGGGTGTTCACGTACGGGTTGATGATCTTGTCGACCTTGCCCGGACGGTCGATGCGCGTGGAATCGACTTCGTACCAGTCCTTCGGCGTGTCACGACGGATGAACGCGGTGCCGCGCACGTCAGTGATGTCTTCGATCTTGTGACCGAAGGACAGACGCTGGGCGACTTCGACGATCGCACGCTCGGCGTTGCCGTAGAGCAGGATGTCGGCGCAGGCGTCGATCAGGATCGAGTTGCGCACCCGGTCCTGCCAGTAATCGTAGTGGGCGATGCGACGCAGGGAAGCTTCGATGCCGCCGAGCACGATCGGTACATTCTTGTAGGCTTCCTTGCAGCGCTGGCTGTAAACCAGGCTCGCGCGGTCCGGACGTTTGCCCGCCAGGCCACCCGGGGTGTAGGCGTCATCGGAACGGATTTTCTTGTCGGCGGTGTAGCGGTTGATCATCGAATCCATGTTGCCGGCCGCGACACCGAAGAACAGGTTCGGCTCGCCGAGCTTCATGAAGTCGTCTTTGGACTGCCAGTTTGGCTGGGCAATGATCCCGACGCGGAAGCCTTGCGACTCCAGCAGCCGGCCGATGATTGCCATGCCGAACGACGGATGGTCAACGTACGCATCACCGGTGACGATGATGATGTCGCAGGAATCCCAGCCAAGCTGATCCATCTCCTCCCTGCTCATCGGCAGGAATGGCGCCGGGCCGAAACATTCGGCCCAGTACTTGGGATAGTCAAATAACGGCTTGGCTGTTTGCATGACGATGACCGGTGTTGAGATGAAAAATCGCGGGCGCGGAATATAGCACAAAAAACAACCAATTCCGACGGCTATGGTCGGAAATTGCGGCGCCCGTTTCGCGCAAAGATCCAGAGGCCAGGCGCAACCCTTGTGGCGAGGGAGCTTGCTCCCGCTGGGCAGCGAAGCGGCCCCAAAACCTTCGACCGAATTTTTCCAGACGGACCGCATTCCTCAGCTTTGCGACTGCTGCGCAGCCGAGCGGGAGCAAGCTCCCCACAGGCAAGCGTCCTGCCTGGGCGTTACTCGTCGTCGAAGTTGTAGCTGCCCGGTGCGAGGTTTTCGAAGCGGGTGTACTTGCCGATGAACGCCAGCCGCGACGTGCCGATCGGGCCGTTCCGCTGCTTGCCGATGATGATCTCGGCGATGCCTTTGTGCTCAGTTTCCGGGTGGTACACCTCGTCCCGGTAAACGAACATGATCACGTCAGCATCCTGCTCGATCGCTCCGGATTCCCGGAGGTCGGAGTTGATCGGGCGTTTGTTCGGTCGCTGCTCCAGGGAGCGGTTGAGCTGGGACAACGCCACCACCGGGCAGTTGAATTCCTTGGCGAGGGCCTTCAAGGAACGGGAGATCTCGGAAATCTCGTTGGTCCGGTTGTCACCGCCCGAACCCGGGATTTGCATCAATTGCAGGTAGTCGATCATGATCAGGGCGATGTCGCCGTGCTCACGCACCAGGCGTCGGGTACGCGCACGCATTTCCGACGGGCTGATGCCGGCCGTATCGTCGATGAACAGTTTGCGATCATTGAGCAGGTTGACCGCCGAGGTCAGGCGCGGCCAATCGTCGTCGTCCAGGCGACCGGCACGGACCTTGGTCTGGTCGATACGGCCGAGGGACGACAGCATACGCATGATCAGCGATTCGCCTGGCATCTCGAGCGAGTAGACCAGTACGCACTTGTCGCTGCGCAATACGGCGTTTTCCACCAGGTTCATCGCAAAGGTGGTTTTACCCATGGATGGACGGCCGGCGACGATGATCAGGTCAGACGGTTGCAAGCCACTGGTCATTCCGTCGAGGTCGGTGTAACCGGTGGACAGACCAGTAATGGCGTTGTCGGTGTTGAACAAGGTGTCGATGCGGTCGATAGCCTTGGTCAACAGGTCATTCACACTCACCGGGCCGCCGGTTTTTGGCCGGGCCTCAGCGATCTGGAAGATCTGGCGCTCGGCTTCGTCGAGAATCTCTTCAGCGGTACGGCCTTCCGGGTTGAAGGCACTGTCGGCAATTTCGGAGGCAATGCCGATCAGTTGGCGCAAGGTTGCCCGCGCACGAACAATCTGGGCATAAGCCTTGATGTTGGCGACGGACGGCGTGTTTTTCGCCAGCTCACCCAGGTAACCGAGACCACCGACCTGCGAGGTCTGACCTTCCTTGTCCAATTGCTCGGCAAGGGTCACGACGTCGATGGGGGAGTTCTGGTCGGCGAGCTTGGCGATCGCGCGGAAGATCAAACGGTGGTCATGCCGATAGAAATCGCCGTCCGACACTTGATCCAACACGCGTTCCCAGGCGTTGTTGTCCAGCATCAAACCACCGAGCACGGCCTGTTCGGCCTCGATGGAATGCGGCGGCACCTTCAGGGCAGCGGTTTGCAGATCGTATTGCTCGGGAGCGGAGATATCGTTCATGGCCACTAGAAATTGGGGGTTTCAGAAAGACAAAGGGCACGACCTGTAAACAGGATCGTGCCCGATGTTACCGGCAAGCACCCGAGGGTGCCAGCCGACAAGTGCTGCTTAAGCTGCTACCACGACAACGCGTACGGTGGCTTCAACTTCGGCGTGCAGGTGCACGGCTACGTCGAATTCGCCTACGTTGCGGATGGTGCCGTTCGGCAGACGAACTTCGCTTTTTGCCACTTCAACGCCAGAGGCGGTCAGTGCATCAGCGATGTCGTGAGTACCGATCGAACCGAACAGCTTGCCTTCGTCACCAGCGGTGGCAGTGATAGTCACTTCCAGCTCAGCCAGTTGGGCGGCACGGCTTTCAGCCGAAGTTTTACGGTCTGCTGCGGCTTTTTCCAGCTCAGCGCGACGCTCTTCGAACGCAGCCAGGTTGGCAGCGGTCGCAGCGGTAGCTTTGCCGTAAGGCAGCAGGTAGTTACGACCGTAACCAGCCTTAACGTTTACTTTGTCACCCAGGTTGCCCAGGTTGGTGACTTTTTCCAGAAGGATCAGTTGCATGTGAAAATCCTCTTAACTTTTAACCTTCACCGTTCGCGCTATCGACGTCTTTCGGCGTCGAACGACCGCGAAAATCAATCAGGCTGTCGACGATGGCCAAGACCACCAGCAACGGATAGATCAGCTGCATGAACAGCAACAGCGTGACGTACAACCCCACCAGCCAGAACCTGGCCAGTCGCTTTTGCGCCACCAGCCCGTGAATCAGGGCCAGCCCGGCGAACACCAGCGGTACGCTGCACAACGGCGTCAACATGGCCATCTGTGGACCGATGTTCGGTCCCAGAAGCATGAACGCCAGCAGCAACATCGCTGGTAAAAGCGGGAATCGGATGGCGCGAAACTCGCGACCAAAACCACCCGGGTTGTACAACAACGCCTGCCAGTAGCGCCCGACAATCAGGCTCAGCACACTGACGATTTGCAACAAGGCCGCAATCAGGCCGGTCAGGACCGGTGCAATCAGGGACGCAAAATGCGCTTGCTCGTCTACCGACAACTTCTGGTAGACATCACCGAGTAGCGACGGCATGACTTTTATCAAAGCCTGCGCCAGCATCTCGATTTGGGGAGCAAAAACTGTCCCCAGCACCACTGCAAACACCACTCCCATCGCTATGCTGACCAGCAGCACGCGGTTCCAGGACTCGCTTGCGCGCAAAACCAACGCAAGGCTCGAAGACCCCAGCAGCACCAGAAGTGCCCGCGGGTCATCGGAGTAAAGCCACCAGATCAACGCCGGCAGCAGCCCCAGAGCAAGTACGCCAATGGCGTCCTTCAATCCGCGCCGCAGGAGCACAAGGCATCCGGCGGCAGCACCCAACCAATACAACAACGGCAGTATTGCGCATCCAGCCACTACCAGAGTGGCCTGCATACGGCCGCGCATGATGAACTCAGCTAAGGCGCGCATGCATTCAATCCTTTGCTACGTGTCGACTGCCCGGTCTCAGCGGCCGTGGCTGTCGGTGTAGGCCAGCAGGGCCAGGAAGCGGGCGCGCTTGATAGCGGTGGCCAGCTGACGCTGATAACGAGCTTTGGTACCGGTGATGCGGCTTGGAACGATTTTGCCGGTCTCGGATACGTAGGCTTTCAGAGTGTTGAGATCTTTGTAATCGATCTCTTTCACGTCTTCAGCGGTGAAGCGGCAGAATTTACGACGACGGAAGAAACGTGCCATTTGATAGGCTCCTTAAAAGGTCCGTGGATTACTCGTCAGCGTTATCGCTGTTGTCGCTGTCATCACTATCAGCGCTTTCAGCGCCTTCGTGCTCAGGACGGTCGCGACGCTCACGGCGCTCACTGCGGTTTTCTTCAGCCTTGAGCATCTCGGATTGGCCGGTAACGGCTTCTTCGCGACGGATGACCAGGTTACGGATCACTGCATCGTTGTAGCGGAAGTTGTCTTCCAGCTCGGCCAGGGCCTTGCCAGTGCACTCAACGTTCAGCATCACGTAGTGAGCCTTGTGAACATTGTTGATTGCGTAGGCCAGTTGACGACGGCCCCAATCTTCCAGACGGTGGATTTTGCCGCCGTCTTCTTCGATCAGCTTGGTGTAACGCTCAACCATGCCGCCGACTTGCTCGCTTTGATCCGGGTGGACCAAAAAGATGATTTCGTAATGACGCATGAATGCTCCTTACGGGTTGTAGCCTGCCGTTCAAAAACGGTCAGACAAGGAGTGAATGACACTTATGGACTTGCTTGCGATAGACACGTGAGTGCCTGCCGTCACAGCAAGGGGCGCAATTGTAGAGAAGGGATAGAAGAGGTGCAAGGCAATTGGTGATTATTTGAACAGTTCGTTCGCACCGCAACTTTTCGCCCTGACACAAACCACTGTGGGAGCGAGCCTGCTCGCGAAGGGGGCATGACATTCAACATTGATGCTGAATGTTACTCCGCTTTCGCGAGCAGGTTCGCTCCCACAGGGATTACAACCGGCTTAAGACTTCTTGCCACCCGCCGCAGCTTTGACGCTGCGCTGGCGCTGGGCCTCGAACAGGCAAACGCCAGTCGCCACAGACACGTTGAGGCTGCTGACGCTGCCCGTCATCGGCAGATGCACCAGGTAGTCGCAAAGATCGCGAGTCAGGCGACGCATGCCACTGCCTTCCGCGCCCATGATCAGGATGGTCGGGCCAGTCATGTCTTGCTGATACAGACTCTGCTCAGCCTCGCCCGCCGTACCGACAACCCACAAGCCACGCTGCTTGAGTTTTTCCAGGGTTCGCGCCAGGTTGGTCACGGCGACCAACGGAATCACTTCCGCCGCACCACAAGCCACCTTCCGTACCGTCGGGGTCAGGGTGGCTGACTTGTCCTTCGGCACGATCACCGCCAGCGCACCGGCCGCATCGGCCGAACGCAGGCAAGCGCCCAGGTTGTGCGGATCGGTCACGCCGTCGAGCACCAGCAGCAGCGGCGCGCCTTCGGTGCGATCGAGCAACTCGTCGAGCATCGCTTCGCCCCAGACCTGGCTCGGGCTCACATCCGCCACGACGCCCTGGTGCACACCCTCAACCCAGGCATCCAGCTCACGGCGCTCGGCCTGGCCGACGGCCACGCGATTTTCCGCAGCCAGGGCGATCAGTGTCTGAACCCGCGGATCACTGCGGCCTTCAGCCAGCCAGATTTGCTTGACGCGTTTCGGGTGGTGACGCAGCAATGCTTCTACAGCGTGCACGCCGTAGATCTTTTCCAGATTACTCATGACTTGGCCTTAGGTTTACGCGCACCGCCGCTTTTGGCTGGGGCCGAACCCGCTTTTGGCGGGCCTTTACGGTGTTTGCTTGGCTTGCTGCCGGGGGCCTTGTCAGGCGCCGACCGTCCGGTCTTTCCCCCAGACGCCGCTTTACCGCCGCTTTTTGCTTCAGACAGTAACGCCTGTTTCAATTCACGGCTTTTACGCAGCTCGGCATTTTTCGCCGCAGCATCGCTTGGGCGATAGGCTTCGACAGCCTTTTCCTTGGCAGGACGACGACCGGTTTTTGCCGGTGCCGGTTCTGCTGCGGTTTTGGCCGATGTCTTGGCGGCTGGCTCGGTCTTTTCAGTTCCGCGCTTTTTGCGGCCGATCGGCGCGCTGATGGTTTTTTCCGCCATCTCGAAGTCGATCTTGCGCTCGTCGAGGTCAACGCGCATCACGCGCACTTCAACGGTGTCGCCAAGGCGGAAGCTGCGACCGGTACGCTCACCGGCGAGGCGGTGGTGCACAGGGTCGAAGTGGTAGTAATCGCCCGGCAGCGCGGTGACGTGCACCAGGCCTTCGACGTAGATGTCGGTCAGCTCGACGAACAGACCAAAACCGGTTACTGCGGTGATCACACCCGGGAACGATTCGCCCACACGGTCTTTCATGAACTCGCACTTGAGCCAGTTCACCACGTCGCGGGTGGCTTCGTCGGCACGGCGTTCGCTCATCGAGCATTGCTCGCCGAGCTGCTCCAGCGCCGCTTCGTCGTATGGATAGATGCGCGCTTTCGGAATAGTCATCGCGCCGGCACGGCGAACGTGTGGGGTGTTCTGCTTGGAATGGATGACGCTGCGGATCGCCCGGTGCGTGAGCAAGTCCGGGTAGCGGCGGATCGGCGAGGTGAAGTGGGTATAGGCTTCGTAATTCAGGCCGAAGTGGCCCTGGTTATCGGCGCTGTACACCGCCTGGCTCAACGAGCGCAGCATGACGGTCTGGATCAAGTGGAAATCCGGACGGTCCTTGATGCTGGCCAGCAAGGCCTGGTAATCCTTCGGCGACGGGCCGTCCTTGCCTTTGTGCAAGGACAGGCCTAGCTCGCCGAGGAAGGCGCGCAGTTTTTCCAGACGCTCCGGTGGCGGACCGTCGTGGACGCGATACAGCGCAGGGATTTCGTGCTTTTTCAGGAATTCGGCGGTGGCCACGTTGGCCGCCAGCATGCATTCCTCGATCAGCTTGTGCGCATCGTTACGCACGGTCGGACGGATTTCGGCAATCTTGCGCTCGGTACCGAAAATGATCCGGGTTTCCTGCGTTTCGAAATCGATCGCGCCACGCACGTGACGAGCAGCCAGCAGCACTTTGTACAGTGCGTAAAGCTGCTTGAGGTGTGGCAGGACGTCGGTGTACTCGCCACGCAGCTGACGCGCTTCTGTGAGTTTCGGCGTTTCCAGCATCGCGCTGACCTTGTTGTAGGTCAGGCGGGCGTGGGAGTGAATCACCGCTTCATAGAAGCAGTAGTCGGTCATCTCGCCGGTTTTGGAGATGGTCATCTCGCAAACCATGGCCAGGCGATCGACGTGCGGGTTCAGCGAGCACAGGCCGTTGGACAGCTGCTCC
The DNA here is from genome assembly GCF_005930655.1 of Pseudomonas sp. FSL W5-0299. Lineage (NCBI taxonomy): Bacteria > Pseudomonadati > Pseudomonadota > Gammaproteobacteria > Pseudomonadales > Pseudomonadaceae > Pseudomonas > Pseudomonas sp. FSL W5-0299. Next base: position 1,600 of record NZ_RXHX01000015.1, on the reverse strand, counting down.
GGCAGCATCGGCACGACGCGCTCGGGGAAGTACACCGAGTTGCCGCGAACCTGGGATTCGTTATCCAGTGCCGAACCGATCTTCACGTAGCTGGAAACGTCGGCAATCGCCACGTACAACTTCCAGCCGCCGGAGAACAGGCGCAGCTTGCCAGGCTTGGCTTCGCAGTAAACCGCGTCATCGAAGTCGCGCGCATCTTCACCGTCGATGGTCACGAACGGCAGATGACGCAGGTCGATGCGCTTCTCTTTGTCTTTCTCTTCAACTTCAGGCTTGAGCTTGGCGGCTTCTTTGAGCACCGCCTCAGGCCAGACGTGAGGAATATCGTAGGTGCGCAGGGCAACGTCGATTTCCATGCCCGGCGCCATGTAGTTGCCCACGACCTCGACCACGTCGCCTTGCGGCTGGAAGCGCGGGGTCGGCCAGTGCGTGATCTTCACTTCGACGAATTGACCGATCTGCGCGTTGGCGTTACGACCCGGAGTGACCAGCACTTCTTGCTGGATCTTCGGATTGTCCGCCACCACGAAGCCGATACCGCCTTCTTCGAAGTAGCGACCGACGATGGTCTCGTGGGCACGGGACACCACTTCGACGATCATGCCTTCGCGACGACCGCGACGGTCGAGGCCAGACACACGGGCCAGGGCTCGGTCACCATCGAACACCAGGCGCATTTGCGCCGGGCTCATGAACAGGTCATCGCTGCCGTCGTCCGGGACCAGGAAGCCGAAGCCGTCACGGTGACCGCTGATGCGGCCCAGGATCAGGTCGAGCTTATCCACAGGCGCATAGGTGCCGCGACGGGTATAGATCAGTTGAGCGTCGCGCTCCATGGCGCGCAGGCGGCGACGCAGGGCTTCGATCTGGTCTTCCGTGGTCAGACCAAACTCTTCCACCAACTGCTCGCGGTTAGCAGGCGAACCCCGATCAGCAAGGTGCTGAAGGATCAGTTCGCGGCTAGGAATAGGGTTTTCATATTTTTCCGCTTCACGAGCGGCCTCGGGATCGAGGGACTGCCAATCGGCCATTAGAGAGTTTTCACCTTGTCTATATGCGGGTTAGTTTGGCATAGGCGTAATGAAACGGGAAATTTCAGGCTGCGACAGCCCATCTAAAGCCTTATATCGACAGCGCAAAGCTGATTTAAATGCCGCTGGTAAAATTTTCCAGGTTTTTTTGATGCCAGGGGTTTACAGTTAAAAAGACGCTCCGTATAGTGCGCGCCATCGACGACGCACTAGCGTTGCCGATACTGCCCAGATGGTGAAATTGGTAGACACGCCAGCTTCAGGTGCTGGTGACCGCAAGGTCGTGGAAGTTCGAGTCTTCTTCTGGGCACCAATTACGAGCTTGAGATTAGATCAATTTCAAGGCTCACACAAAAACCCGCGAAAGCGGGTTTTTTGCATTCTAAACATCTGATTTATTAAATCTAAATCAGGGGTTTACAGATCAAAACGCTCTCCGTATAGTGCGCCACATCAACAGCGGCGACGCTGAAGATTATGCCCAGATGGTGAAATTGGTAGACACGCCAGCTTCAGGTGCTGGTGACCGCAAGGTCGTGGAAGTTCGAGTCTTCTTCTGGGCACCAATT
>NZ_RXHX01000014.1:0-142691 GCF_005930655.1 Pseudomonas sp. FSL W5-0299 | reverse complement strand
TTCCCCATGTGAGAGTAGGTCATCGTCAAGATTAAATTCCGAAACCCCTATCTGCGTATGCAGGTAGGGGTTTTGTTTTGTCCGCAGGAAAGTGGCGTGACAAAAAAGGATAGCCGACGGGCTATCCCAGCTTTCAGCATCGTTAGTGAAACTTCGGCAGAACGTATTCAGCTATCTCTTCAATAACCTCTGCCACAGGGCGTTCGCTACGACGCATGTGCAAGCCGACATGCTGCACACCAGCCTCACGTAACGCCTGAAGCTCATCAATCAAGGCCAGCCGTCCACAACTGCCACCGAAGCGCACACGTCGCATGGGGGTATGAGGATTAGCAGTCAGGTCCAAGTGTACGAAGCTGATATAAGGCTTATCGCCTCCAACTTCCCGCCACAGCCCCACTCGACGTCGGTGCTCATCCGGCGTACCAGGGTAGGCGAGCCAACCATCCATGTGCTCACCAATCCAGGCCGGTGATTGTTGACCAAGACCTGCAACCAGCAGTGGCATAGGCTGATCTCGCTCCGGCAACAGGCGAGCGCCCTCAGGTAAACGACCTTCTCCCTGGCTGCGGATCAATTCAACCGTATCGCGAAAGATCTCCCCGCGCTGATCGTAATCCACCCCAAACAACGGATACTCCATCGGCCGGTCACCACTGGCCACCCCAAGGAGCAGACGCCCGTCACTCAGTTCATCAACACTGTTGGCGGCCTTGAGCGTTAGCCAAGGCTGACGCAATGGCAGCACAACCGCTGCTGTACCGAGCATGATGTTCTCCGTAATCCCGGCCAAATACCCAAGGTAAGAAAAGGTCTCAAAGACCTGTGCAGCGTCGCCAAAGTTGGGGTCGTAAACCGGCACATCACGTACCCAAAGTGCGCGAAAACCGGCGTTGTCAGCCAAACGTGCCATCGCCGCGTGCTGCTTCAAGTCGGGGACACCAAAAGGCCGATCCTGAGCGATCCGCAGCCGCTGTCCATCATTGGACCAATCGTTATCCAGCGGCAGTTCCAGTCCGATGGAAAATCCATTCGAGCCGAGTAATCGTTGAAATCGTGGATGCATGAAAAGACTCCAAAACAACAAAATGGAATGACATGCACCCAGTATCTACAGGCTCATCTACAAGAAAAATGCATGAATCGGAATATCAATCTTGAGCAAAACGCACGAGTCAAAGAAAAAGCCGACCGTCGTTTTGACCCTCAAGGACAACCATTCGAGAAAATCCCACTAAAGTGACTGCACAGTTTTTGGTATGGTGCAGCTCGTTTTTTAACGGATTGATTTGCAGGCCTAAGGATCGCCCTCCTTTTTTAGTCATAGAGCCGCTACAGAAATGCCCGAACCGATACCCATCAAGGACCACGAAAAAGAGACGCGTCTGGTCAACAAGCGGCTGATCGCCTGCGCCTTATTCGTCGCCGCCATTTCCTGCGCACTTGTGGTGCGCATGTATGTCCTGCAAGTGGTCGAATACGACTATCACTCGACAATCTCCGAAAACAACCGCGTCCATGTCCTGCCGATCACCCCGACCCGCGGGCTGATCTACGACCGCAACGGCGTAGTCCTCGCGGATAACCGTCCCAGTTTCAACCTCACCATCACCCGCGAACGCGCCTCCGATGTCAAAGGGGAGCTCGATGAGGTGGTCAACCTCCTGCACTTGCCAGCCGAAGACCGGACACTGTTCGACAAGGCCATGAAACAGGCGCGCCACCCGTTCGTGCCGGTTACTCTGTTCTACGAGCTCAGTGAACAGCAAATCGCGGTTCTCGCGGTCAATGAGTTCCGTCTGCCGGGGATCGATGTCGAGCCCCAGTTCGTGCGCCATTACCCGTTTGGCGCACACTTTGCGCACTCGATCGGTTACGTTGGTCGTATCAACGAAAAAGAATCCAAAGCCCTCGACACGGTGGAGTATCGCGGCACCCAATCCATCGGCAAGACCGGCATTGAAAAATTCTACGAGTCGCAATTGCACGGCCAGGTGGGTTACGAAGAAGTCGAAACCAATGCCCAGGGCCGCGTACTGCGAGTGCTCAAGCACACCGATCCGATCCCCGGCAAAAACATTGTCCTGAGCCTGGACGTCAAACTTCAGGAAGCGGCCGAGGAAGCCTTGGGTGATCGTCGTGGTTCGGTGGTGGCGCTCGATCCGTCGACCGGTGAAGTGCTGGCCATGGTCAGCAAGCCCAGTTTCGACCCGAACCTGTTCGTCACCGGCATCAGCTTCAAGGAATACGCGGCGCTGCACGACTCAATCGATCGGCCGCTGTTCAACCGCGTTCTGCGCGGCCTCTACGCGCCAGGTTCGACCATCAAACCCGAGGTGGCCATTGCCGGCCTCGACGCTGGCGTCGTCACCCCTCAGACCCGTGTCTTTGACCCCGGTTATTACCAACTCCCGGACTTTGATCACAAATACCGTAACTGGAACCACAGCGGCGACGGCTGGGTCGACATGGACGCGGCGATCATGCGCTCCAACGACACCTACTTCTATGACCTGGCCCACAAGCTGGGCATCGATCGCCTGCACGACTACATGGCCATGTTCGGCCTCGGCGAAAAAGTCTCGCTGGACATGTTCGAAGAGTCTGCCGGCTTGATGCCGTCGCAAGCGTGGAAGCGCGCTACGCGCCGTCAGGCCTGGTTCCCGGGCGAAACCGTGATCCTTGGCATCGGCCAGGGTTATATGCAGGTCACGCCGCTACAGCTGGCCCAGGCCACCGCGCTGATTGCCAACAAAGGTGTGTGGAACCGACCGCACCTGGCAAAGACCGTGGATGGCGTAGCGCCGGTGGACGAGCACCCTATGCCGAACATCCTGCTCAAGGATCCGCGTGACTGGGAGCAGGTCAACCATGGCATGCAGATGGTGATGCACGACGCCCGCGGGATTGCCAGAGCCGCCGCGCAGGGCGCTCAGTACCGCATTGCCGGCAAGAGTGGTACCGCGCAAGTCGTCGCGATCAAGCAAGGCGAGCGCTACAACCGGGCGAAAACCCTGGAGCGCAACCGCGACAATGCCTTGTTCGTCGGCTTCGCCCCGGCCGAGCACCCGAAGATCGTCATCTCGGTGATGATTGAAAACGGTGAGGCCGGTGGTCGCGTCGCCGGCCCTGTGGTGCGGCAGATCATGGACGCCTGGTTACTCGATCAGGACGGCCATCTCAAGCCGCAATACGCCACGCCGAGCAAAGCTCCGGGCGACCCTCACGTCTAAGCGCTCAAAGTTTCACAGCACAGTCTCGCGAATACTGAGCATGTGCTGTGAAGCTCGAGGAAGACCGTTTCGGCTTGACTCATCTTCTGCTCGCGGGTCCACAACAGCTGAATATCGAAACCCACCACCCCATCCTCCGGCGGCCATCTGGTGCTGTCCCTGGGGTTCGATATTTTCGAACTGGACCCGCAGAGCAAAGTGGCAGTGACCCGTGAAGGGTTCGCGGTGTTGGGCGAACGGATTCGTAGCCTTGGGTTGCCGTGTCTGATTGTGCAGGAGGGCGGGTATCACCTGGAGAGTCTTGAGGACAATGCCCGGGCGTTTTTTGTGAATGCCGAGGTGTGGCAGCTCTGAGATCATTGGGGCCAGGTACGTCGCCTTCGCGGGCAAGCCTCGCTCCTACAGGTTATTTGCCTGGGGGGGAATTTTGGTTCGCCTCAACCCTGTAGGAGCGAGGCTTGCCCGCGAAGAACGATGACTCGGTCCACCTGACAGAACGCAAGTGCTGTAAGGCACTTGCCATCGCCCTGACGTTAACGTAAAGATTGCGGCAGGGCGCTGAACTTGAAAGGCGCAAAGCGGACCGATCCGGAGCGCTTGATGACGCTAATAAAAACACCTTCTCCCAAGCTGCACCGCGAAGCCCGGCTGGCCCGGGAAAAACTCCATCTGGAGGGCGAAGTCCCCGATGGTGTTCTGCGGGCAGAAATCGATGCGTCGTGGCGGCGAAGCCTCAGCCATGGCGTGCATTTCAACGCCAAGCACGAACTGGCGCTGGAATCCAGCGCCAGCCTCGACGTGCTGTTGGCAAGCAATCGCCTGCTGATCGACGCCGCATTACCGGCCATCGACTACCTGGCTGAACGCCAAGGCAAGGAAGGCCTGATCATCCTCGCCAACTCCGACGCCACCATCCTCGCCGTCGAAGGACGCGCCGACCGCCTCAAGGGCAGCGGCCTGCAAGACATCACCCTGGGCGCCTGCTGGAGCGAAGCCGCTCGTGGTACCAACGCACTGGGCACCGCACTGGTGGAAGCCCGGCCGACGATGATCGATTGCGGCGAGCATTACCTCGATCGTCTCAGCGATTTCTCCTGCACATCGGTGCCGATCCATTGCCCCCAAGGCGACATCCTCGGCGTCCTTGATCTGACCCGCGAAGGCCCCCTCGGCCGCGTTCATGACAGCACCGCGTTGCTGGCCATGGCCGTCAGCCAGATCGAAAGCCGCGTGTTCAACGCCAGTTACCCGGACGAAATCGTCCTCGCGTTCCACAGCCGTCGGCAATACCTTGAATCCCCTTGGCAGGGCCTGCTGGCGGTGAGTCTCGGCGGACAGATCCTGGCGGTCAGCGCGCAAGCCTGTCAGTTGCTGCGTGCCGAGCGTTCGGCCCTGGTCGGTCGGCGTTGCGAGGAATTTCTCGGTGTCGATGGCCTGCAATTGCTGTCCCGTCTGCATCAAGGTGGCGTCGGCAGTTTGCAGACCGCCAAAGGCGAATTCTTCTACAAAACCCTGCGGGCGCCGCAACGTTCCATCAACGTCAGCACACCGCCGCGCAGCCCCGCGAAAACCGCCAAGCCACAACCGGATCTCGAATCCCTGGCCGGCAGTAACGTGCGTTATGCCCGGGCCTTGCGCATGGCCCGCCAAGGGCTGGCCAATGAATTGCCGGTATTGCTGCTCGGTGAAACCGGCACCGGTAAAGAAGTCATCGCCCGTGCGCTGCACATGGCCGGAACCCGCTGTGACAAACCTTTCGTTGCGGTGAACTGCGCGGCAATCCCTGAAGGCCTGATCGAGTCGGAACTGTTCGGCTACCGCGAAGGCGCCTTCACCGGCTCCCGTCGTGGCGGCATGATCGGACGACTGCAACAGGCCCATGGCGGCACCTTGTTCCTCGACGAAATCGGTGACATGCCGCTGGCCTTGCAGGCCCGTCTGCTGCGGGTGTTGCAGGACCGTAAAGTGGCGCCGCTGGGCGCGGGCGAAGAACAAGACATCGATGTCGCGCTGATCTGCGCCACCCACCGAGACCTCAAGCGCCTGGTCGAAGAAAAGCACTTCCGTGAAGATCTGTTCTACCGGGTCAACGGCATCAGCGTGATGCTCCCGGCCCTGCGCGAGCGCGAGGATTTCAGCAGTTTGGTTGCTCGTCTGCTGGCCAAACTTGATGCCCCGACGATGGTCCTGCATGACGATCTGAGCCGCTTGCTCGACGGCTACCATTGGCCGGGCAACATTCGCCAACTGGAAATGGTCCTGCGCACCGCGCTGGCCATGCGCGAACCCGGGGACACGGTGCTCACCCTCGACCACCTGCCCGACAGCATGCTCGACGAACTGACCGCGACTGAACGCCCGGCATCGGGCAGCATTCGCGAAAACGAACTGGAGCTGATCCGCCAGGCCTTGGACAGCCATCAGGGCAACGTCTCGGCCGCCGCCGACGCCTTGGGCATCAGCCGCGCGACCCTGTATCGCAAGCTCAAACAGTTGCGTTCGTGATGCAGCGCTTGATCGTTCGGCTGATCGACAGCCAGAACCCCGAAGCCCTGCAAGCGGCGTTGCGTTGGCTCTACAGTTTTGTGCGCCCGCATCGATTGGCGATTGCCGGGCTGCTCGGCTTGTCGGTCTGCGCTTCTTCGCTGGTGCTGGTGCAGCCGTGGCTGACCAAACTATTGATCGACGATGGCTTGCTGGCGAAAAACTTCCCGATGCTGGTGCTGATTGCCGGATTGATGATTCTCGCCGGGCTGCTTGGCACAGCGCTGTCGGGGATCAATCGCTACCTGCACACGCGCCTGTCCGGGCGGATTCTGTTCTCCCTGCGCGATGACCTTTATCGACATCTGCAAACCCTGTCACCGAGCTTCTATGGACAGCGGCGCATCGGTGATCTGATGTCGCGCCTCGATGGCGACGTTGCGGAGATCCAGCGCTTCGCTGTGGATTCGCTGTTCTCGGCGGTATCGAGCGTGGTTGGCCTGGTGGTGGCGGTGGCGATGCTGCTGACCCTGTCGTGGAAACTTTCACTGCTGGCATTGGTGCTGATTCCCCTCGACATCCTCTGGCTGCGCTGGATGCGGCGCAAAGTCGAGCGCGATGTACGGCAGTTGCGCGAGCGCTCGGCGGACATGTCCTCGTTCATGGTCGAGACCTTGCCGGTAATGAAATTCATCCAGTCTGCCGGCCAGCAACAACGTGAATCGCGCCGTCTGGAGTCGCTTGGTCAAGGCTATATGAGCCAGCTGCTGCGCCTGCAAGTCACCGAGTTTTTTACCCAGGCGGTGCCCGGCACGCTGACGTCATTGTCCCGGGCCTGTGCGTTTTTGATTGGCGGTTATTGGGTGGTGCAGGGGACCTGGCAACTGGGCGCGCTGATCGCGTTTTCCACGTACCTGGGGATGGCGGTCGGACCGGTTCAGAGCCTGCTCGGGCTCTATGTCGCGATTCAGCGGATGACCGTCAGCCTCGGCCGGGTCATGGAACTGCGCGGTGAAGAACCGACCGTGCTAACACCGGTTGAACCCAAGCCGATGCCGACCTCTGGCGAGTTGCGTTTCGACGACGTGCACTTCAGCCATCCCGGTCGTCCGACGACCTTGCGCGGCATCGAAGCGCGAATTCCCTATGGCTTGAAAGTCGCCCTGAGCGGCGGCTCCGGCGTCGGTAAATCAACGCTGATCGATCTGCTGCAACGCCATCACGATCCGCAAGCTGGCCGGGTGCTGCTGGGCGAGGTCGATCTGCGTGAACTGGACCTGTTCCAGCTGCGTCGGCGGATAGCCGTGGTCAGTCAGGACATCGTACTGTTTCGCGGCAGCCTGGCCGACAACCTCGCTTACGCGGTGCCGGACGCCAGCCGTGAAGCGATTGCCGAAGTCGCAAGGCTGGCGCAACTCGACAGCCTGATCGAATCGTTGCCCGAAGGTCTCGACAGTCCGTTGGGCGAACGCGGCCAGCAGTTGTCCGGTGGGCAGAAACAGCGGATCGCCATCGCCCGGGCGTTGTTGCAGGATCCGCTGATTCTGGTGTTGGATGAAGCGACCTCGGCGGTGGATGAAGCCACCGAGCGCGAAGTCATCGAGGCCATCGACCGACTGTTTGCCGGGCGCACGCGGATCCTGATCAGCCATCGTCCTTCCACGCTGGCTGATGCTGATGTGCGTTTTGAATTGCTCGACGGCGTACTCATTTCAAAAGCGGTGCTGCATGAAGCCTGAGCTAAGGATTGGCGTGGTCGACAGCGGACATTCGGCGGCGCAGCGGGTGCAGGTGATCGCCGGACGGCGTTTTTCGCTGCTGGAGGATGGCCTGGCCGAAAGCGACTTGCGTGACGACCCGCTGGGCCACGGCAGCGCGGTGATCGAAGCCATCGGGCGGCGAGCCCCTGCGGCGGTGTTTTGCGTGGGGCAGGTGTTTGACCAGCGCGGCGTCACCAGCGCCTTGCAGATCGCCAGTGCTATCGACTGGCTGGTGGCGCAGGATGTTCGCTTGATTAATTTGAGCCTTGGATTACGCCAGGATCGCAGCCTGTTGCGCGAAGCCTGCGCAGCGGCGGTGGCGCGGGGCATTTTGTTGTGTGCCTCCAGCCCGGCCCAGGGCGAGGGTGTGTATCCGGCGAATTATCCACAGGTGCTGCGCGTCACCGGCGATGCGCGTTGCACCGAGCATGAATGGTCGTGGCTCAACAGTGCCCAGGCCGATTTCGCGGCGTGCGTGCATGGGACCTATCCGGGACAGTCCGGTGCGAGCCTTGGGTGTGCGGCGTTGAGCGGACATATTGCGAGTTTCCTGGTTGCCCATCCCGACGCGAGTAACGAGCACGTCATCGAGTGGCTGCGCGAGAACGCCCGCTATCGTGGCCCTGAACGGCGCTTCGGCGCATGATTGTGATTCTTGGCGCTGGACCTGCCGGGGCGGCAGTCGCCCTGGGTTTGCGGCGACTCGGTTATGCGGTGACCCTGGTCAGCGAGTGGCGCCGGTTTGCGGCACTGGAAGGCGTTTCGCTTCGGGTACTGGAGGCCTTGCGCGGCGCGGGCCTGCAGCAGGCGTTGGCGGATGCGGCGTTGCCCTCCCAGCGGCAGGTGTCGTGGAACGGTCAGCAACATGCGCAGAACATCGAATTTCTGTTGGATCGCCCGAGTTTCGACCGAGGTTTGCGCGAAGACCTGCGTCTGGCAGGTGTTGAGCTGATTGAAGGGCGGGTGCTGAGCGTTCAGGCCTCGGGGGTGGGGCATCGGGTCGAGATTGAAGGGCGCCAGGCGCTGCTTGCGGATTTTCTGGTAGAGGCCCGCGGACGCCAGGCGCCCGCACTGGGCAAAGGCCTGCGCGGGCCGGAGACGGTCAGCCTGCTCAATCGTTGGCAAGGCACGCCGGGCAGCACCGCCAGCGCGGTGGAAAGCCTTGAGGACGGCTGGGCGTGGATGGCGCGGCGGGTCGACGGTCAGTGTTATTGGCAATGGACGGTGGACGTGGCCAGCGCGCAATTGCCAGGCAAGGCGACGTTGCCGGATTACTGCCGCGCACGGCGTCAGGGTTCGGCATGGGCGCGTGAGTTTTTCGGTGCCGGGCCTGAGACCGATCTCCAACTGCATGCGCGCAGCAGCACGGCGATTTTGAGTCCGCAGGTCTGTGGTGATCACTGGATCCGGGTCGGCGATGCCGCGATGGCGGTGGATCCGCTGTCGGGCAATGGCATTTTCCAGTCCTTGTCTTCAGCGTTACAGGCGCCCACGGTGATCAACACGTTATTGCGTAAACCGGAACGGGCGGCGTTGGCCCAACGGTTTCATCAGCAGCGGGTGGAGCAGCTGTTTTTGCGCTTTGCGCGGATCGGTCGCGACTTTTACGCCGATGAGCAGAGGTGGCTGGAGCAGCCGTTCTGGCAGGCACGGCGGCAGTGGCCGGATGCTGAAGTTGCCCATGCCGAGGCGGATTTTGCGGCGTTGAGAATTGAGCGGGCGCCGGTGTTGAAAGATGGGTTTGTCGATGAAGCCGAGGTGGTGATCACGGCGGATCAGCCGCTGGGGATCTGGCATGTGCAGGGGGTTGAACTGGCGCCGTTGGTGCGGCGGTTGCAGACCGAACCGGCCGAGCAGGTGCTGGCGGGGTTGACGGTGGAGCAGGGGCGGATGGTTCGGAGTTGGTTACTGTCGCAAGGCTTCAAACCCTAACCGACCGTTCCCGCGCAGAGCGTGGGAACGATCAGCGAAGAACGGCGCTATTACAACTTGATCAACACCGACTTCAACTCGGTGTAATGCTCAATCGCCGCATACCCCATCTCCCGCCCGACCCCGGACATTTTGTACCCGCCAAACGGCAACGCCGGATCGAGCGCGCTGTGGCAGTTGACCCACACCGACCCCGATTTGATTCGCGGAATCATCCGGTGCACCGCCGCCAGGTCGTTCGACCAGATACTCGCGCCCAGCCCATAAGGACTGTCATTGGCCATGCGCAACGCATCGGCTTCATCATCGAACGGAATCGCCACCAGCACCGGGCCGAAGATCTCCTCCTGCACCAGCGAGTGCTTCTGATCGACATCGACAATCACCGTCGGCTTGACGAAAAAACCTGGCCCGAACTGCTCGCCGCCGCAGGCGATGGTCGCGCCACTCTCCCGGCCTTTTTCGATGTACCCGTACACCCGTTCCTGCTGGCGAGCGGAAATCAGCGGCCCCATCTCGACGCTTGGGTCCAGACCGTTGCCGAGTTTCATGGCGTTGGCGATGTCGGCGATGTCCGCCACCACATTGTCGAAATGCTTGCGCTGCACATACAGCCTGGAACCGGCGCAGCACACCTGGCCCTGATTGAAGAAAATTGCGCTGGCGGCCCCGGCTGCGGCGGTTTTCAGGTCGGCATCGGCCATGACGATGGTTGGTGATTTGCCGCCCAGTTCAAGCGTGACACGGGTCATGGACTCCATGGCGATCTTGCCGATCTGCTTGCCCACGGCGGTGGAGCCGGTGAAGGTCAGCTTGTCCACCAGAGGGTTGTGGGTCAGCGCCGAGCCAGCGGTGATGCCGGTGCCGGTGACCACGTTGAACACGCCCTCCGGGTACCCGGCTTCCAGCACCAGTTCGGCCAGTTTCAGCGCGGTCAGCGGGGTTTCGTCGGCGGGTTTGAGCACCACGGTGCAGCCGGTGGCCAGGGCCGGGCCGAGTTTCCAGCAGGCCAGCAGCAGCGGGAAGTTCCAGGCAACGATGGCGCCCACTACACCTACCGCTTCGCGGCGGATGAAACTGTGGAACTGATCGTTGGGCATCAGCGGCAACGACACTTCAACGCTCGAGCCTTCGATCTTGGTCGCCCAGCCCGCCATGTAGCGAAGGAAGTCGATGGATAACTGCACGTCCATCACCTGGGCCACCGCTGCGCTTTTGCCGTTGTTCAGGCATTCCAGTTGCGCCAGCAGTTCGGCGTCGCGTTCCATCAGGTCGGCGAGTTTCCACAACAGGTTCTGCCGCTCTCGTGGGCGGGTGCGGGTCCAGGGCGAATCATCGAAGGCCTGACGAGCGGCCAGCACGGCGCGGTCGACGTCCTCGGGCGTTGCCCTTGGCACGACGCACAGCACTTCACCGGTGGCCGGGTTGTGCAGGGGCATGGTCTGGCCGTCGGCGGCCTCGACCCAGTCACCGCCGATAAGCATGCGCGGGGCGCGCTGGATGAACGTTGAGGTGGCGGGAAGCAAATAAGGGAGGGGCATGGCGAGACCTCTTGTTGTTCGTGAGAACGGAGGCTTTCGCAATGGCTGTGCCAAGTGCCAAGAAAGGCAGGGACGCCCTTGGTCGGCGGGGTTTTGGCGGCTAATGGGAACAGCGGACACAGAGGGGGTTGTTGCAAATTGCGACAACTATGAGACGACGAGCGACCTGCTGCGACCTTGAGACACCCACTTCAGGAGACTAGAATTTTCTGGCTCGGTGGATGAAGCGATGGTCCGTTCATCCGGCCAACCATCTGGCGTGAGGGAGGTAACGATGTTCCTTTCAACCCTGGAAATTCAAAACATCATTGAACACAGTATGTTGCCCGCTGTGTGCACATGCGTCATGGAGGCAGACCAGTCCCTGACGATCCGGGTCTGTGACTGCATGACAGGAAAAGTGGAACTGATCGCCACTAACGTCCCCATATGGAACTTGAACAGTCCCCATGACATTGCTGTACTTGTGGCGGATATTCAGCAAAAAATCGAGGCTCATAAAAGCATTTCCTCGACATTGGCCAGTTGAGCCGGCGTCCCCCGCAACACGCAAGTGTTGCGGGGAAGTGGCGGATCAGGAATGTATCTTCCGCGAAATCTCTTCAAACGTGGCGCCATCTACGGCAGCCAACAGTTTCTTGTCATCTTTGAGCGTCGCAAGAAAGGTCACTTCGGTCTCCTTGCCGGCCAACATGAACCCGGCGAGGGCGCCGATGGGCCCCAGCAACATCGCGCCCGCCACGCCGAAGCCGATGGCGTCCTTGATGTTGTTGATCGATTCCTGGTTAGCGACTTCCACACGCTTGAACGCTGAGAGCGGGAGGGTGATGCCGGGCCACGGGTGCAGCGACGTTCTAAGGGTAAAAACGCCGTCTCTGTACTCTCCTTCACCCTGCAGAAAGTCCCCCGCCAGGACAGTGATGCTTGCCATTTTGTTTTCCCCTGACTGGCAATCGGTGAATCACCATTTCGCACCCGCCTGCAATGGTCGTCAATCGTCGGGCGATGAACTGTTCCGGCCGGGGGATCTATGCTTGTCTCAGGTTGCAACACCTGTCGCGATATTAGACGCAGGCGAACCCGCCCAGCCGCTATTCGCGGGCCTTGTCTTCGTGTAACTGCTTGATAAGAAAGGCTATCGGCAAGCTGGCACGCTCCGTGTATTGCTCATTGCAGACGTTTCTCTTGCCTCCGTCAGCGGTGCGCCGCCGACGGCAGAAACCATAAAAACGATAAGCCACAAAAATAAGAAAGCACTGTGCGAGGTTCGACGTTGATGAAGAGAAGACTCCGATCAGGCCTGAGCGCCAGTCTGCTGGCCGTGGCCGCGTGTGTGGCGCTGCATTCGCCATACAGCCTGGCAGCCCGCGACGCCCAGACCATCCTCAAGGAAACCTGTCAGGGCTGTCACACCCCCGAAGCTGACAATGCCCTGAGCCGCATCAGCCACCAGCGAAAAACCCCGGAAGGTTGGCTGATGAGCATCGCCCGGATGCAGACCATGCACGGTTTGCAGATCAGCGATGACGACCGCCGCACTCTGGTCAAATACCTGGCCGACACCCAAGGCCTGGCGCCGAGTGAAACCGATGGCGTGCGTTATGCGCTGGAGCGCCGGCTCAATACCGTCGAGAAATTCGACGATCAGACCAGTCAGATGTGCGGCCGCTGCCACTCCGGTGCGCGAGTTGCCCTGCAACGGCGTCCGGCCCAGGAATGGGAACGCTTGGTGAACTTCCACCTCGGCCAATGGCCGTCACTGGAATATCAGGCGCTGTCTCGTGACCGTGACTGGTTCGACCTGGCTCGAAAAGACATGGTGCCGCTGTTGGCCAAGCGTTACCCGCTGGACAACCCGGCCTGGAAAAAATGGCTGGGCAGCGCGCCGAAAGCCGAGTCGCTGGTCGGCGACTGGAGCTTCAGCGGCCACTTGCCGGGTAAAGGCGAACTGGCCGGCATGATGAGCGTCACCGCCGATGGCAGCGACACCTTCAAGGTCGGCGTCAAAGGCCAATACGCCGACGGCAGCCCGTTCAATGGCGAGGGCAGCGCGATTCTCTACACCGGTTACGAATGGCGCGGCAACGTGACCATCGACGGCGTGACCATGCGCCAGGTGTTCGCGGCCCAAGGCAATGCCATGCAGGGGCGGATGTTCGAGGCCGAGCACGATGAGCGCGGTCTGGACTTCGTCGCCACCAAACACGGCAGCAGTCGTTTGCTGGCGGTGCAGCCGGGTTATTTGAAGGCAGGTACCGAAACGGAAGTGACCCTGATCGGCAGCGGTCTCACCGGTAAACCGAACTTCGGCAAAGGCGTGGACGTGGTGGAAGTCGTCGAGCAAAGCCCTGATCGCATCAAGGTCAAACTCAAGGCGGCCGCCAACGCCCAGCCGGGGCTGCGCAACGTCACCGTTGGCACGCTGAAAGGTCCGACCCTGTCGGTCTACAGCAAGATCAACCAAGTCAAAGTCGTGCCCGAGTTCTCGGTGGCACGGATAGGCGAGGGCGGTGGTTCGACGCCGAAAGTCCAGGGCCGTTTCGATGCCGAAGCCTGGGGCAAGGGTGCAGATGGCAAGCCGTATCGCATCGGCGTGTTCCCGGCGCAGTGGTCGGTCGAAGCCTTCGACGATCGCGCCAAGGAAGACGAAGACGTGAAGTTCGCCGGCACCATGCAGGCCGACAGCGGCGTGTTCACACCGGGCGATGCCGGGCCGAACCCGCAACGCAAGATGTCCACCAACAATGCCGGCAACCTCAAGGTGATCGCCGCCGTCGACGACGCAGGGAAATCCCTGACCGGCGAAGGCCACATGATCGTCACCGTGCAACGCTGGAACAATCCACCCATTCCATGAGTTGGCTGATCCCTAAGGCTTCAGACACTTTTTCGGAATGACCGCAGGCCCCGTAGAACGGGGTTTGCACAGGAGGTTGCAATGGGCGCTATTTTGAATCTGGTCGAACGGAACCTGCACGAAGTGCACGTCGATGCCGACCGCATGCTGTTCCACATCCCCAGCAGTTCGCTGTTCGCCAGCGATGAGCTGACGGGCACCATCATCGATACCTTGCGCGGTCCCGGCTGTTCGTCGGAGGACCTGATCCAGCGCCTGGCCTCGCGTTTCAACGGCGAGGAAATCACTGAGACCCTGCGCGAGCTGATGTCCCTGGAACTGGTCAGCGACGGCTCGCCGCTGACCCCGGACATCGGCACCAAACGGGTCGAGCGCACGGCGATCAATACCGTGGTGCTCAACGTCAACACCGGCTGCAATCTGAGCTGCACCTACTGCTACAAGGAAGACCTCGACAAGCCGTCGGCCGGCAAGAAAATGGACGTCGAAACAGCCGTCGCGTCGGTGGAAATGCTGCTGCGCGAATCGCCGGATGAAGAGCGCTTCACTGTGGTGTTTTTCGGTGGCGAGCCGCTGAGTAATCGCAAGCTGATCGAGTACATGGTCGACTATTGCGAGAAGCGCTTCCGCGAGGCGGGCAAGTTCGTCGAGTTCGTCATGACCACCAACGCGACGCTGCTCACTGAAGAGACCGTGGACTACCTGAATGCCCACCGTTTTGGCCTGTCAGTCAGTATCGACGGACCGAAAACCGTGCACGACCGCAACCGAATCACCGTGGGCGGGCAGGGCACTTACGACGTGGTACGGCGCAAGGCCGAGATGCTGCTGTCGCGCTACAACAGTCGTCCGGTGGGTGCCCGGGTCACGTTGACCACCGGCGTCACCGATGTCGAAACCATCTGGGACCACCTGTTCAACGAACTGGGTTTTGCCGAGGTCGGCTTCGCCCCGGTGACCTCCGGCGACATCAGCACCTTCAACCTGTCCAGCGACGAGCTGATCGAAGTCTTCGCCAGCATGAAGAGGCTTGGTCGGCGTTACCTGGAAGCGGCTCTGGAACACCGCAACATCGGTTTCTCCAATCTGCACCAGCTGATCACCGACATCCACGAAGGTCACAAAAAAGCCCTGCCTTGCGGCGCGGGCCTGAAGATGCTGGCAGTGGATCACAAGGGCGAACTGAACCTGTGTCATCGCTTTACCGGGTCGAGCCTGCCGACCTTCGGCAACGTCCACAGCGGTGTGAAACAGGTGGAGTTGAATGACTTCCTGTCCCAGCGCCTGGACCGTACCAACACCGGCTGCGAAGACTGCCAGATCCGCAACCTGTGCTCCGGCGGCTGCTACCACGAGAGTTACGCCCGGTACGGCGACCCGACCCACCCGACCTATCACTACTGCGAACTGATGCGTGACTGGGTCGACTTCGGCATCGAGGTCTACACCCGGATCATGGCCCACAACCCTGCGTTTATCAGCAGCTACATCACTCCGCGCAAGGCTCACTGATATGAAACATCTCAAGGCAATCAATAACAAAGCGTTGAAACTGGATGAGGCCGCGGCCGAAAACCGTATCGAAGAAGTGGTGGCGATGAGCTCTGTCGCGGGCTGTGCCTCGACCACTGACCCAGGTTGGGAAATCGATGCGTTTGGCGGGGTGTCGTCGCTGTGCCAGCCGATGGAAGCCGACCTGTATGGCTGCTCCGACCCTTGCTGGTGGCCGGCCCAGGTGCCCGACATGATGAGCACCTACCCGGACTGGAACAAGGATGCCCAGGCGTCCAACGACAACTGGCGCAACCTCGGCACTGTCTTCCCGAAAGACAAGTGATCGGACATGAAGAAGGATTCCAGCATGCATCGCATTAAAGCCTGCGGCCTGGCCGCGTTCGCCGTCCTGAGCGTCTGTTCAATCAACGTTCTGGCCGATGAAAACACTGCATTACAAGCGGGTCACGAGTACATGGTGACCACCAATTACCCGAACAACCTGCACGTGCTCGACCTGGCGACGGACACCTTGTTCAAGACCTGCAAGATGCCGGACGCCTTCGGTCCGGGCACTGTGCAGTTATCGCCGGATCGCAAGACCGCTTACGTGCTGAACAATCACTACGCGGATGTCTATGGCGTCGAGCTGGACAGCTGCAAGCAAGTGTTCCACGCCAGCATCACCCAGAAACCTGGGGAGAAAGCGAAGTCGATGTTCGCCTTTACCCTCAGCCACGACGGCAAGGAACTGTTTGCCATCGCCAACCCGACGTTGATGCTCAACGACCGCTACGAAGTGCAACAGCCGCGGCTCGATGTCTACGCCACCGACGCCGGCCTGGACGCCAAGCCCGTGCGCAGTTTTCCGGCGCCACGGCAGCTGACCATCATGCAGAGCGGTGACGACGGCACGCTGTACGTGGCGGGGGCGGATGTCTATAAGGTCGACGTGAAGACCGGCAAGTTCGACGTGCTGATCCCCAGTCGTCACTGGAAACGGGCGAACTACAGCGCGCCGGACGTGCTTTACGTGTGGAACCAGCAGACCTATCGCCATGATTTCTCGCTGCTCTACACCGCCGCGAAATTCAAGGACAAGAAACAGGATCCGGCCACCGCTGAATATCTCTACGGGCTGTTCAGCATCGACCTGAAAACCGGCAAGACCGAAACCACCGACTTCGGCCCTCTGACGGAAATCTACTTCAGCGGCATGCGCTCGCCCAAGGATCCGAACCTGATGTTCGGCGTGCTCAACCGCCTGGCCAAGTACGACATCAAGGAGAAGAAAATGCTCCAGGCGGCAACGCTGGATCATTCCTACTACTGCATTTCCTTCAACAAGGACGGCAGCAAGATCTACCTCGCGGGGACGTTTAATGATGTGGCGATCTTTGATCCGGAGAGCATGAAACAGATCGGCAACATCAAGTTGCCGGGGGGGGATATGGCGATCACGACGGCGCAGATATTTGTCCGGTAACGTGTGGCGTCTGAACTGACGCCTTCGCGGGCAAGCCTCGCTCCTACACGGTCGCCTCGCACCCAATAGTGCGATCACTGCGAACCTGTAGGCGCGAGGCTTGCCCGCGAAGAGGCCCTCAGCGTCACCGAAGTGTTACACCCCAGGTACCGGGCAACCCATATCCCCTTCCTGACACTTCAGATAATTCTTGAAAGTCTCCACCCGCGCCTTGGTCAATTCAGTCACGCAGTTGCTGTAGATCAGCGGATACACACTCCCGCCTTCCACCCCGGCACTCGCGAACTTGCACTCGGCATCCCGAAACGCAATCCACGAACGCTGTGCCCCGAGCAGCAGCTTTTTGCTGTCCGGGTTGCTCTTCAAGCGCTGGGTGATCTGCTGGTAAAGCGCATTCAACTCTTTGTCCGCCGCCTTGTGCTGCTGCGCCGCGCATTGATTCATCGTGGCCTGGTCGGTGGCGTTGTCACAGTCCGCCGCGTGGGCGACGGTGGTGAACAGCAAAGGGGTCAGGGCCAGGAGGAAGCGTGGGTGCATAGTGATTCTCGCTGTGATGGGTAAACGTTGAGATGCAGTGTAGCGAAGAGGGTGGTCAACCAATAACGAAGTCAGGTGTAACCTCTTTAGCCAAGGGGCTAGCCTGCGTCAACGGTCCGCGTACTGTGCCAGGCATTCGGCTGCGAGCCAGAACTTCCCACTGGAAATGCAGCCGAATATTTCAGACATGCTTGATAACAACGCTCCCTTGATACAACTTTAAGGTTGGTCTTGTGGTCTTACAGGCCTACTGTTCAGTACAGGAGGTGACTTATGAACCCAGCATCAGATCGCATCGAAAGGAAAATCCTGCTCAAAGTACCGCGCTCGCAGGTGTGGCGCGTGCTGGCCAATGCCGAGGCCTTCGGGCAGTGGTTTGGCGTGGCGCTGGAGGGCAAGCGCTTTGTCGCCGGTGAATGGACGCAGGGGCAGATTACTTACCCGGGTTATGAGTACCTGCTGTGGAATGTGCTGGTGGAGCGGGTCGAGCCGGAGCGGGTGTTTTCGTTTCGCTGGCATCCCTATGCGGTGGAGCCGGACACCGATTATTCCCAGGAACCCACCACGCTGGTGAAGTTCGAGCTCGAAGACATGGATGAGGGCACGTTGCTGAAGGTCACCGAGTCCGGTTTTGATCACATCCCGCAGACGCGCAGGCTCAAGGCGTTCCGTATGGACAGCCGTGGCTGGGATGAGCAGATGAGCAATATCGAAGAATTTCTGAAAACCGGCGCCAAGGCTCGCGAGCGTCAGGAAGAGTAAAGGCTGCATGTTTGAAACCTGGTTGAAACGCTGGGCCCTGGTGCCGGACGGCGAACCGATCATCACGCCCGGCAGTCGTTTGCTGCCGGTACGGATGGGTGATTTGCCGGCCATGTTGAAGGTCGCCGTCGATGCCGAGGAAAAGTTCGGCAATCTGCTGATGACTTGGTGGAGCGGCGAGGGCGCCGCACGGGTTTACGCTCATCATGGCGATGCGTTGGTGCTGGAACGTGCCGAGGGCGATCGATCGCTGATGCACATGGCGCTCAACGGCCAGGATGACGAGGCCAGCCGGATACTGTGCACGGCGCTGGCTCGTTTACACGCACCGCGTTCATCATCGCCGCCGCCCCTGATTCCCTTATCGTCATGGTTCGCTTCCTTGCGCATGGCCGCCGAACAGCAGGGCGGCACTTACTTGCTCAGTCTGAAAGCCGCCGAAGCGCTGCTCGCCGAGCCGCAGGATGTGGTGGTTTTGCACGGCGATATGCATCACGACAATGTTCTGGATTTCGGCCCGCGAGGCTGGCTCGCTATCGATCCGAAGCGGGTGATCGGCGAGCGCGGGTTCGACTACGCCAACTTGATCTGCAATCCGGATTTGCCGACGGCTAATGATCCGCAGCGCTTCAAAAAACAGATCGAGGTCGTGGCCCAGGCCGCGGCGCTGGAGCGTCAACGGCTGCTGCAATGGGTGTTGGCGTTTGCCGGGTTGTCGGCGGCCTGGTTTCTCGAGGATAAGGATGAGCTTGCGGCGCAAGGACAGCTGCAGGCCGCTGAACTCGCGGCTTTCATGCTGATTGGCTGACGCGTCTAAGGGTTTTCGGAAGGGCGGGTATAGCGAATGTCTTACACGCGATGGTAGCTATGTCGTCTATTGCACATTGGATCCGAAGCGTAATCTAGCCTCATCAACTGAAGCACAGGAAGTGCTCCAGGATCACGGATGATCGACCATTAGCAAGGATTCGCTGCCGACAGGGAGTCGATATGGTCTTGGGAAAACCCGCTTCGGCGGGTTTTTTTTCGCCTTTTGAAAACTGTAGTGTTCGTGTGGATTTTTGATCTTATGGTCAAAGGCTTACACCGGCTAACGGGTATGTCGTCTTTTGGTGCTTCACCATTGCGCTTATTCTGGATCCATCAACTGAAGCACAGGGAGTGCTCAGGATCAGGGATGATCGACCATTGGCCAGGATGGCTGCCGACAGGATGTCGAAAATGGTCTTGAGAAACCCGCCGAAGCGGGTTTTTTTTCGCCTGTCGAAAAGTACTGCTACAGCCTGGCCGCCGCCCGTCCAGTGATCTGCGCCCTTTGCTGCAGGGATGGCGCCGCCCGCCGATGCGCTTCTGCCAATACGCTCGGCGGCGCTGTTTCGGGGCTGCCGGACTGGAACGGCGGTGCCGGCGCGTATTCCAGCTGCAACTGCACCAGCTCGGCCGTGTCCTTATCGAACAACTCGGCCGCCAGGGTCAGGGCAAAATCGATCCCTGCGGTAATCCCGCCACCGGTCAGCAGATTGCCGTCGCGCACGACGCGATCCTTCACCGGTATTGCCCCCAAAGGCCCCAGCAATTCGTGATAAGCCCAGTGCGTGGTCGCGCGTTTGCCTTTCAGCAGACCGGCCGCGCCGAGCACCAGCGCGCCGGTGCACACCGACGTGACATAACGCGCGTTAGCCGCTTGGGCCTTGATAAACGCCAATGTCTGCTCATCCTCCATCAATGGCCCGACGCCGCTGCCCCCGGGAATGCAGATCACATCGAGTGGCGGGCAATCATCGAAGGTCGTGGTCGGCTTCAGCACCAGCCCGGTGCTCGAAGTAACCGGCACCAGGTCCTTCCAGATCAGATGCACCTTCACGTCCGGCAGCGAGGCCAGCACGTCGTAAGGGCCGGTGAGGTCCAGTTGTTGAACCTGTGGAAACAACAGAAAACCGATCTGCAACGTCATGGTGTTTTCTCATGAAGTGGGTGGACGGCTTCACTCTAGGCTCGTAGGATCTGGCGTATACGCCAATAACCCCACGAATTACGCCAATATGCCAAAAACCATTCATGTGCTCGCGTTCACCAATGTGCAATTGCTCGACGTCACCGGGCCGTTGCAGGTGTTTGCCTCGGCCAACGACATCGCCCGTCAACAAGGCTTGCCGGCGCCCTACGCGCCGACGGTAATTGCCAACGGTGGCGGGGTGGTGATGTCGTCGGCGGGGCTGGCGCTGTTAGCCGAGCCGTTGCCCGAGCAAGGCAGCGACACCTTGATCATCGCCGGTGGTTGGGGTGTCTACGCGGCGGCGGAGGATGAGTCGCTGGTGGCCTGGGTGCGTGAACAGGCGACGGCATGTCGGCGGGTTTCATCGGTGTGCACCGGGGCGTTCTTGCTGGCGGCCAGTGGTTGGCTTGACGGTCGGCGTGTGGTGACTCACTGGACCCGTTGCGAGCAATTGGCGCAGAAACATCCCCGGTTACGGGTCGAGCCCAACCCGATCTTTATCAATGACGGCCCGGTCTGGACCTCGGCCGGCGTTACGGCCGGCATCGATCTTTCATTGGCGATGGTCGAAGAGGATCTCGGTCGCACCATGGCCCTGGACGTCGCTCGGCAACTGGTGGTGTTCCTCAAGCGCCCGGGCGGTCAGTCGCAGTTCAGCGTGACCTTGTCTCTGCAAAAGGAAGGCAGCCGGTTCGACGAACTTCATGCCTGGATCAGCGAAAATCTCACCATGGACCTGGGCATTCCGACACTCGCCTTGCAGGCCGGCATGAGCGAACGCAGCTTCGTTCGCCATTACCGCGCCGACACCGGCCAGACGCCGGCGCGGGCCATCGAGCTGATCCGGGTCGAGACCGCGCGACGCTTGCTCAGTGATACCGGTCTGCCGATCAAACGGGTGGCGGTGCAGTGCGGGTTCGGCAGTGAAGAAACGCTTCGCCGCAGTTTTCTGCGGGCCATGGGCGTAACGCCGCAAGCCTATCGCGAGCGGTTTTCTGTCAGCGCTGAAGCAGATCCAGTAATGCCTTGAGCGTCGCTTCGGGTGCTTCTTCGGGAATGTTGTGGCCGACGCCCGCCAGCACTCGCCGCTCATAAAACCCAGAGAAATGTTCAATGTCCTCATCAATCTCCTCGGCCGGTCCGACGCCATCGTCGGCACCACACAGGGAAATCGTCGGGACGCTGATCGACGGTTGCCGGGTCAGCGCTTCTTCCATCCACGCCAGTGCCGGGTCCCCTGGCGCGTACATGAAGCGGTGACGGTACGAGTGAATCACCACCTCGACGAAATCCGGGTTGTCGAAGGCCGGCGCGCTCAGTGGGTAGCGCTCAGGACCTTTGGCCCAGGTCGGTGACCATAATTTCCAGAGCAATTCGCACAAGTCCCGGCGATTTTTCGTCAGGCCCTCGACACCGCGCGGGGTGTGAAAGTAATACTGATACCAGAGGCGATGCTCGGTTTTCGGGGCCTGTGGCTGGGTGGAGCCGGGAATATTCTGCAGGTTGTAGCCATCGCCCGTCACCAGACAGCGAACCCGCTCCGGCCAAAGCGCCGCGACGATGCACGCCGCCCGACCGCCCCAGTCGTAGCCGCAAAGGGCGGCCTTCGGGAGGGCCAGCGCGTCCATCAAGTCCAGCAGATCCTGGGCGAGGGCGGCTTGCTGGCCGGAGCGCAGGGTGTCGGGGCTGTTGAAGCGGGTCGGGCCGTAGCCGCGCAGGTACGGAACGATAACGCGGTAGCCCCGAGCGGCGAGGGCCGGGGCGATTTCGTCGTAGCCGCGTGGGGAATAAGGGAAGCCGTGAAGGAGGAGGATCGGGTCGCCGGTGGCAGGGCCATGTTCTTCGTAGGCGACCGTCAACGTCGGGGTCTTGATGTTCTGGATCAACGCTTCAGTGTTCATCGGACACTCCAGAGGTGTTTGTCAGACGGAGGATGCAAAGAGACCAGGTTCCGCCAACTCAGACTTCGACTTCGGCCACCTGATTGAAGTACTTCGACCGGTCCGGCGTAAACGTCACCACCATCCTCGTCCGCGAACACGTCAGAGGCCGCTCTTCACTCAGATCAACATCCAGATCCTCCCCACGCAAACCCTGCCACTGGGCCAGGTATTTGAGGGATCCGTACTTTTCGAGTTTCTTCAGGCTGCGGCTGACGCCACCTTTCCAGCCCAGCACCGGCAACTCACCGACGAGGCAGCGTTGGGCGAGTTCGGGGAAACGGGCGGCGCGTTGGCGGCCGATTTCCCAGCATTTGATGAGGCCTTTGTCGTGGGCCTCCCACAGTTCATCGCGGTTCAGGCCTGAACGCAGAGGGGTGTCGATGGGGCGGTGGATACGCTGGCTCATTCTGGTTCCTTGAATTCGGGTTTTATCGGGCAGCTCCGCTGCACCCGTTGACGGTGGATGGTAGGGGGGGATGTAACGGCTGGCAACAAACGTTTTCGGGCTGTTGGAATGAGCGGTTTCGGGTGATTGGGCAGGTTTGTTTAATGGTTGTAGGAGTCTGGACCCTACCGCTCACTTTTTTCGCTGGTATTCAGCCAGTCCTGTGCGATGGCTGATGACGTCTTCGCGAGCAGGCTCGCTCCCACAGGTTTGGTGTCGTTCACAAATAGCGTGTTTGACACAAATTCTGTGGGAGCGAGCCTGCTCGCGATAGGGGCAACGTGGACTCAAGGCTGCCAGTAATTTTTCTCCCCACTCAATTTCCGATCCAGAAAGCTGGCCGCGCTGATCAGCGCCAGGTGCGTCAACGCTTGCGGCGTGTTGCCCAGGTGTCGCCCATGGCTGTCGAACTCTTCGGCGTATAAGCCCAGCGGGTTGGCGTACCTGAGCAATTGTTCAAACTCCAGGTGCGCCTTTTCCACCTGGCCTGCCCGGGCCAGGCATTCGACGTACCAGAATGAACACGCAGCAAAGGCGCCTTCGGTGCCGCTGAGGCCATCGATCAGGCTGTCTTCGTTGCGATAGCGGTAGACCATGCCGTCGCGCACCAGGGTTTTCTGAATGGCTTCGAGGGTCGACAACCAGCGCGGATCCTTGGCGCTAACGAAGCGCACCAGCGGCATCAGCAACATCGAACCATCCAGCGTGGTGCCGCCGATGTGCTGCACAAAATGCCCGCGTTCTTCGTTCCAGAAGTTGTCCCAGATGTCGGCGTAGATCGCTTGACGGATCTGGTCCCAACGGGAAAACGGCGCGGGCAGGGAGCGTTTGGAGGCGAGTCGAATGGCCCGGTCCAGGGCCACCCAGCACATCAGTCGCGAGTGCAGGAAGTGATGCTGTTCGCCGCGCATTTCCCAGATGCCCACATCCTCTTGCTGCCAGGTTTCACAGACTTGGTCCACCACGCCCACGGCGTGTTTCCAGCCTTCATGGGAGATCGCGTCGCCGTATTTGTTGACCAGGTACACCGCGTCCATCAGCTCGCCGAAGATGTCGAGCTGGACCTGGTCATACGCTTGATTGCCAATGCGCACCGGCGTCGCGCCGCCATGGCCGGACAGATGCGAGAGCTCGGTTTCCGGCAGTTCCTGGCGCCCGTCGATGGCGTAGAGGATGTTGAGTTTCATCGGTTTGCCGTGGCAATCGCTGACCCGCCCGCGCAGCCAGCGCATGTAATCGTTGGCTTCCTGAACGAAGCCCAGGCGCATGAACGCATAGACGGTGAACGAGGCGTCGCGGATCCAGGTGTAGCGGTAGTCCCAGTTGCGTTCGCCGCCGGGTGTTTCCGGCAGGCCGAACGTGGCGGCAGCGAGGATCGCGCCGTGTTTGCGCGAGGTCAGTAGCTTCAGGGCCAGAGCCGAACGGTTGACCATTTCCCGCCAGCGACCACGGTAGTTGGACTGACCGCTCCAGTCGCGCCAGAACTTCAGCGTGCGTTCCAGGCACAACCCGGCCGCGCCTTTGTTGAAACGCGGGTCGTCGATGCCGCCGAGCAGGAATTCCGCGCTCTGATCCTGTTTGAGGGTGAATTCAGCGACGGCCGCGTTGCCGTCGATACGCAAGGTCTGATCCGATGCCAGGCGCAGAGAGGGCTGATCATCGGCCTCGAATGCCACGTCTTTGGCATCCATGCGTGCGTGGGTCCTGGCGCGAGCGTAGTCATGCCGCACGGCGCAGCGCATGTGAAACGTTGCCTGGCCGCTGACCACCCGGACCCGGCGCATCAGCACCGGCAGATCATCTTCGCTGTCGCCGATGGGCAGCAGGTCGGTGACTTCGACCACGGCGCGCTCGCTCAGCCAGCGGGTTTGCAGCACGTTGGTGTCGGGCAGGTAAATCTGTTCGCGGCGCGCATCAGGCAAGTCCGGCGATAGCTGGAAAATGCCTGCCTCGGGCGTGTCCAGCAGCGAGCAGAAGATCGACGGGCTGTCGAATTCCGGCCAGCAGAAAAAGTCGACGCTGCCCTTGTCATTGACCAGCGCCGCGCTGCGCATGTCGCCGATGATGCCGTGGGCGTCGATGTTGCTTTGTCGCTCGGGATGATGATCAGCCATTGCCGCGAAACTCCGGATAGAGGCTCATGCCGCCGTCGATGAACAGGGTGGTGCCGACGATGTAGTCCGACGCATCGGAGGCGAGGAAGACCAGCGCGTTGGCGATGTCCTCGACTTCACCGACCCGGCCGTAAGGGATGAGTTTGAGCAGTTGCTCCTCGTTGGCATCGCGATTGATGTCTGTACGAATCGCCCCCGGTGCGATGCCATTGATACGGATGCGCTGGTGGCTGACTTCCTGGGCGAGGGTTTGCATCAGCATGTCGACGCCGCCCTTGGACGCGGCGTAATTGACGTGGCCGGCCCAGGGAATGCGCTGGTGCACTGAGCTCATATGAATAATCTTGCCGGCGGCCCGGGACACGCCTTCGCGAATACCCTGACGGTTGAAAATACGCAGGGCGGCGCGGGCGCAGAGGAACTGTCCGGTGAGGTTGACGCCGATCACCTGGTTCCAGTCGGCGAGGGTCATGTCCACCGCCTTGGCGTCTTTTTGCATACCCGAATTGGCCACCAGGATGTCCAGCGAACCGAATGCCTCCAGGGTTTGCGCGAACAGCCGTTGGACGTCTTCTTCTTTGGAAACGTCGGCACCGATGGCGATAGCCCGACCGCCTTCAGCGTTGATCTGCCGGGCCAGTTCTTCGGCGGGTTCAGCCTGGGAATGGTAGTTGATCACCACTGCGGCCCCGGCGGCGGCCAATGCCTTGGCGGCGCCTGCGCCGATGCCGGAACTGGCACCGGTGATGAGGGCGACTTGTTGGTCGAGGGAAATCTGCATCAGTGTGAGCGCCTTGAGTGTGAGGGCTTAATCAGCTGACTGACGGGGGCTGGCGAGAGTTCACGTCGAACCATGAAAGTTTCGTCACCTGACCGCGTGACACCTGATCGTTCCCACGCCGACCGGGGGGAACGATCAACGTGTGAGGCCTTCACATTCAACCAACAAATGCCTGCTTTCCCCTCGGTCCGCCTTATGGCAACTTGCTCGCCCTGATTGAGACCCGCACCCATGACCAACCCCTACCGCGACCTGTTCAAAGCCCCTGGCAGCCGAGCGTTCGTGCTGGCCGGGATGATCGCGCGCATGCCCATTTCCATGACCGGCATCGGCCTGATCACCATGCTCTCGCAACTGCAAGGCGGCTACGGTCTGGCCGGTGCGGTGGCGGCGACGTTTGCCCTGGCCACGGCGTTTTGTGCGCCGCAAGTCTCGCGGCTGGTGGATCGCTTTGGTCAAGGCCGGGTTCTGCCGGTTTCGGCGTTGATCGGTGGTGGGGCGTTGTTGCTGGTGTTGCTTTGCACCCGCTTGCAGGCGCCGATCTGGACGTTGTTTGTGTTCGCCGCGCTGGCCGGTTGCATGCCGAGCATGTCGGCGATGGTCCGTGCGCGCTGGACCGAGGTGTATCGCGGCCAGCCGGAGCTGCAAACCGCTTACGCGCTGGAATCAGTGCTGGACGAAGTCTGCTTTATTGTCGGACCGCCGCTGTCGGTGGGGTTGTGCGTGGTGGCGTTTCCCGAGGCCGGTCCGTTGGCGGCGTTGCTGATGCTGGCGATCGGGGTGACGGCGTTTGTCCTGCAACGGGACACCGAGCCGGCGGTGCATCCCCATGAAGAACACCATCAGGGCTCGATGATCCGTTCGCTCGACATTCAATTGCTGATGCTGTTGATGGTCGCCATGGGCACCATCGTTGGGGTGGTGGATGTGGTCAGCGTGGCCTTCGCCCAGCAGCAGGGCCAGCCGGCAGCAGCGAGCGTTGTGTTGTCGGTGTATGCCATTGGTTCCTGCCTGGCGGGATTGGCGTTCGGGGCGTTGCGCTCGAAAGTGCCGCTGCCGCGATTGTTCTTGTATGGCGGGGTGGCGACGGCGGTCACCACGCTGCCGTTACTGCTGGCGACGAACATTCTCGGGCTGTCGCTGGCGGTGTTTGTCGCCGGTCTGTTCTTTGCGCCGACGCTGATTGTGGCAATGGCGTTGGTGGAGCGCATCGTGCCGCCAGCCAAACTGACTGAAGGCCTGACCTGGCTGGTCACCGGGTTGAGTATTGGCGTGGCAATCGGTGCGGCCGGTTCGGGTTGGCTGATCGATGCATTCGGGGCCCGTAGTGGATTCTGGCTGGCGATTGCTGCTGGCGCCGTGGTCCTGGGCTCTGCGGTTCAAAGCTATCGCCACCTGAGATAAGCGAAACACAGAACCTGTGGCGAGGGAGCTCGCTCCCGCTGGGTCGCGAAGCGGCCCCAAAACCATTCACTGAGATTTTTCAGTACACCGCATCCACCCGTTTTACGACTGCTGCGCAGCCGAGCGGGAGCAAGCTCTCTCGCCACGATGTCAGTGTTCGGCACTTCTACAACCTTGGGACTAATTCAAGGCCGGCCTCATCCGTTCCCTTGATAGACAACTTTTCGAGGTAAGCCCGGTGACCCAGCTGACATTGCTGTGCCTGCCCTATTCAGGCGCGAGCGCCATGGTCTACAGCCGCTGGCGGCGCAAGCTGCCGGAATGGCTCACGCTGCAGCCGGTGGAACTGCCGGGGCGTGGCGCACGGTATGGCGAGCCGTTGCACACCGACATGCGACGCCTGGCGCTGCAACTCGCCCAGGAACAAAAAGCCACGCTCAAGGCGCCATACGCATTGTTCGGTCATAGCCTGGGCGCGTTGGTGGCCTGTGAAATGGCCCATGCGTTTCGCTCGCTGGGGTGCCCGGAGCCAGTGGCGCTGTTCGCCTCGGGCACGGCTGCACCCACCATGCGGGCCGACTACGATCGCGGCTTCGCCCAGCCCAGGACCGATGCCGAATTGATCGATCAACTGCGCACCCTCAATGGCACCAGCGAAGAAGTGCTGGCCAATAAAGAGCTGATGAGCCTGACACTGCCGGTCCTGCGCGCGGACTTCCTGCTGTGCGGGCGCTTCGAACCGCAGCAGCGTCCCTTGCTCAAGTGCCCGGTGCATGTGCTCGGTGGCAAGGATGATCGGGCCACCACCGAGCAGTTGATCGGCTGGAGCAAGGAAACCCACGGTAGTTTTTCGGTGGACATGCTCGCGGGCGGGCACTTCTTTATCCATGAGCACGAAGCCAAGGTGTTGCGGGTGATCAAGGATCAGCTTGAGGTTCACCATCGGCGGCACGCCATGGCTGCCAGCGCCTGACGCAATCCCGGGCGTCACTCAATCCCTGTGGGAGCAAGCTCGCTCCCACAATGATTCTTATCCCTCTGACACCCCGCGTTTTACCTCCTGCCTGATACTTGTTCTCATTCGCTAATTTTTCCGGTCTGCATTCGTTTTATAGGGACGACGTGCCTTTGTGCTTCCCGCCACTGATCCGGATGCTTAGAAATGAATGCTGAAGACTCCTTGAAACTTGCTCGCCGGTTTATCGGGTTGCCCCTGGAAAAGCGCCAGATGTTCCTTGCGGCCTTGCAAAAGGAAGGCGTTGATTTCGCCCGGTTCCCCATTCCAGCCGGCGTCGACGCCGAAGATCGCCAGGCGCTGTCGTATGCCCAGCAACGCATGTGGTTTCTCTGGCAACTGGACCCACAAAGCGGCGCCTACAACCTGCCCGGTGCGGTGCGCCTGACCGGGCGTTTGAGCCTGCCGGCGCTGGAGCAAGCCTTCGCCAGCCTGGTGGCGCGTCACGAAACCCTGCGCACGGTGTTCCAGCGCCAGGCTGACGACACGTTGCTGCAAGTGCCGGCCAGCGCGCCGCTGGTCATCGATCATGTGGAATTCAGCGCCTTACGAGCCACGGAGCGCGAAGTGGCAGTTGCCAAGGCCGCCGAGCAGCAATCGGTGTTGCCGTTTGATCTGTCAGTCGGCCCGCTGCTGCGCGTCACCTTGCTCAGTCTCGCCGAGCAGGAACACGTCCTGCTGCTGACCCTGCACCACATCGTGTCCGACGGCTGGTCGATGAACGTGCTGATCGACGAATTCATCCGCTGCTACGACGCCTTTGAGGCGGGCGCGCAACCGCAAATCGCGCCATTGCCGATCCAGTACAGCGACTACGCGTTGTGGCAACGCCGCTGGCTCGAGGCGGGCGAACAGGCGCGTCAACTCGACTACTGGCAAGCGCAACTGGGTGATGAGCACCCGGTGCTGGAATTGCCCACCGATCACCCGCGCCCGGCGATGCCGAGCTATCGCGGCACCCGTTACGAGTTTGCGGTCGACCCGCAACTGGCCGAGCAACTGCGGGCCACGGCGCAGAAACACAGCGTCACCCTGTTCATGCTGTTGCTCGGCGCCTTCAACGCGCTGCTGCATCGCTATACCGGGCAGACCGACATCCGCGTCGGCGTGCCGATTGCCAACCGTAACCGCGCCGAGATCGAAGGCCTGATCGGCTTCTTCGTCAACACCCAGGTGTTGCGCACGAAGCTCGATGGTCAGACCCGCGTCGACGAGTTGCTGCGCGCCATCAAGGAAACCGCCCTTGGCGCCCAGGCCCATCAGGACCTGCCATTCGAGCGCCTGGTCGAGGCGCTGAAACTGGAACGCAGCCTCAGCCACACGCCGCTGTTCCAAGTGATGTACAACCACCAGCCGCAGGTCGCGGACATTTCCACGGTCAGCACCGCCTCCGGCCTGGCGCTGGGCGTAATCGAGTGGGAAGGGCGCACCACGCAGTTCGACCTGACCCTCGATACGTATGAAAAGGGCGGCAAACTGCACGCGGCGCTGACCTACGCCAACGACCTGTTCGACGCCGCGACCATCGCGCGCATGGCGCAGCACTGGACGCATCTATTGCAGGGCATGGTCAGCGATTCGCAGCAGCGCATCAGCGATCTGCCGCTGCTGGAAAGCACTGAATACCAGCGCATCGTGCATGACTGGAATCGCGCTGACGAAAGCTTCGCGCAGGATTTGTGCATTCATGAACTGATCAGCCAGCAAGTCGCGGCCAGCCCGGACGCGTTGGCGGTGACCTTCGCCACCCAGCATCTGACCTACGCCGAACTCGACGCTCAGGCCAATCGCCTGGCCCACCGGCTGATCGAACTGGGTGTCGGCCCGGAAGTCCGGGTCGGCGTGGCGATGCAGCGTTCCGACAACTTGCTGGTCGCGCTGCTTGCCGTCCTCAAGGCCGGTGGCGCCTACGTGCCACTGGACCCGGATTACCCGGCCGAACGCGTCGCCTACATGCTCGAAGACAGCCGCGCCCTGGTGCTGCTGACCGAGCATTCGGTCGCCGCGACATTGGCCGTGGCAGCCGATACCCAGGTGTTGCTGATGGACGATATGACCTGGGCCGCTTACCCGAGCAGCGCGCCGGTCACCCGCGTCACGCCGGACAACCTGGCCTACGTGATTTACACCTCCGGCTCCACCGGAAAACCCAAGGGCGTGGCCATCGCCCATCGCAACGTGCTGGCGCTGATCGACTGGTCTAAATCGGTGTACAGCCGCGAAGACATCCAGGGCGTGCTGGCCTCGACCTCGGTGTGCTTCGACCTGTCGGTATGGGAGCTGTTTGTGACCCTGGCCAACGGCGGCTCGGTGATCATCGCCCGCAACGCCCTGGAGTTGCCGCAACTGCCGGCCCGGGATCAGGTGCGCCTGATCAACACCGTGCCGTCGGCAATCAACGCCTTGCAGCGCGACGGACAGATCCCGCCGAGCGTGCGCATCATCAACCTCGCCGGCGAGCCGCTGAAGCAGAGCCTGGTGGACGCGTTGTATGAGCAGTCGACCGTCGCACACGTCTACGATCTGTACGGGCCGTCGGAGGACACCACCTATTCGACCTGGACCCGCCGTGCAGCGGGCGGTCGCGCGAACATCGGCCGTCCCCTCAAGCACACCGCCAGCTATTTGCTGGACGCCGACCTGCAACCGGTGCCCCAAGGCGTGTCCGCCGAGCTGTACCTGGCGGGCGCCGGCATCACCCGCGGTTACCTCACACGCCCAGGCATGACTGCCGAAAAATACGTGCCGAACCCGTTCGCCAGCAACGGCGAGCGCTTGTACCGCACTGGCGACTTGACCCGTTATCAGGTCGACGGTTCGCTGCAATACGTCGGGCGCATCGACCATCAGGTCAAGGTCCGTGGCTTCCGTATCGAGCTGGGCGAAATCGAAGCACGGCTTTTGCAGCAAGCGGACGTGCGTGAACTGGCTGTGTTGGCGCAGGACGGCGTCAACGGGCAGCAACTGGTGGCCTACATCGTGCCGACCGATCCGGCGTTGGTCGATGACGCCGATGCGCAAGCCACCCTGCGTGAAACCCTGAAAGCGGCATTGCGCCAACACCTGCCGGACTACATGGTCCCGGCGTTCCTGCTGTTCCTCGCGCAGCTGCCGCTGACCCCCAACGGCAAACTCGACCGCAAGGCCTTGCCGGCGATTGACGGCGCGCAGCAACAGCGCGAGCACGTCGCTCCGCGCACAACGATGGAAAAAGCCCTCGCCGCGATCTGGCAGGACGTGCTGGCCATCGACAACGTCGGCCTTGAAGACAACTTCTTTGAACTGGGCGGCGACTCCATCGTCTCGATGCAAGTGGTCAGCCGTGCGCGCCAGGCCGGGATCGTGTTGAGCCCCAAGGACCTGTTCCAGCACCAGACCGTCCGCAGCCTGGCCCAGGCTGCCCGCAGCGGCGAGCACGCGTTGATCGATCAAGGTCCGGCGACTGGCGCGGTCGCGCTGGCGCCGGTGCAACAGGGGTTCTTCGAGCAAGCAATTCCCGAGCGTCAGCACTGGAACCAGTCGCTGTTGCTGGTGCCGCGCGAGGCGTTGAACGTCGAGGCGCTGGACCGCGCGCTTGAGCAGTTGCTGACCCATCACGACAGCTTGCGCCTGCGTTACGAGCAGACCGCTGAAGGCTGGCAGCAAGCCTACGCGGCGCCGACCACCGAGTCAGTGTTGTGGCAGCGTCAGGCGCAATCGGTCGAAGCACTCAATGCGCTGTGCGACGAAGTCCAGCGCAGCCTCGATCTGCAAAATGGCCCGTTGATCCGGGCGCTGCTGGTGGCGATGGCGGACGGTTCTCAGCGTTTGCTGCTGGTCATCCATCACCTGGCGGTGGACGGTGTTTCCTGGCGCGTGCTGTTGGACGATCTGCAACAGTTCTACAGCGGCAGCGCCGTGAAGAGGGCGAAAACCAGCACGTATCAACGCTGGGTCGCCCGTCTGCAAGATCATTTGCCAGCGTTTGAAAACAGCCTCGGTCACTGGCAGGCCCAGCTGCGCGACGCACCGACCGATTTGCCGTGTGACCGTCCGAACGGCGCGCTGCAAAACCGCTTCGAGCACAAACTCGAAATCAAACTCGACGCCGAGCAAACCCGCAAACTGCTGCAACAGGCTCCGGCGGCGTATCGCACCCAGGTCAACGACCTGCTGCTGACCGCGCTGGCACGGGTGGTGTGCCGCTGGAACGGGCAGGGCAGCACGCTGATTCAGCTCGAAGGCCATGGTCGTGAAGACCTGTTTGACGACATCGACCTGACCCGCACCGTCGGCTGGTTCACCAGCCTGTTCCCGGTCAACCTGATGCCGTCGAGTGACCTCGGTGCGTCGATCAAGACCATCAAGGAGCAACTGCGTGCCGTGCCGGACAAAGGCCTCGGCTACGGCGCGCTGCGTTACCTCGGCGACCCGGCGATGCGCGCCGAACTGGCCGCGTTGCCGCAACCGCGCATCACCTTTAACTACCTCGGGCAGTTCGACCGCCAGTTCGACGACGCCGCGCTGTTCGTGCCGTCCACCGAAGGCAACGGCGTGGCCCAGGATCCGTCGGCGCCGCTGGGCAACTGGCTGACGGTCGAAGGCCAGGTCTACGGTGGCGAGTTGGCGCTGAGCTGGGGTTTCAGTCGCGAGATGTTCAACACCGCGACCATCCAGCGTCTGGCGGACGATTACGCCCAAGAACTCAACGCGCTGATCGAACACTGCTGCGGCGTTGAAGTGCCTCAGGCCACGCCGTCGGATTTCCCGTTGGCGCGCCTCAGTCAGGTGCAACTCGACGAATTGTCGGTCGCGACCCTTAAAGACCTGTATCCCCTGTCGCCAATGCAGCAGGGCATGCTGTTCCACACGCTGTACGAACCGCAAGTCGGCGCCTACATCAGTCAGTTACGTCTGGACATCCAGGGCCTCGATCCGCAGCGATTCGCTCAGGCCTGGCAAACCGCGCTGGAGCGTCACGACATCCTGCGCAGCCGCTTCCACTGGCAAGGCCTCGACACCGCGCATCAGGCGATTGTCCGCCACGTCGCGTTGCCGCTTGAAATGCTGGACGCCACCGACACCGATACGCTGGCCGACGCCGAACGTGCCCAAGGTTTTGAATTGGGCAGTGCGCCGCTGTTTCGCTTGAAGCTGGTGCGCATGGGCGCCAATGACTGGCACCTGATCTACACCAGCCACCATATTTTGATGGACGGCTGGAGCAACGCGCAGTTGCTCGCCGAAGTGATCCAGCATTACGCCACTGGCAAGGCGCTGCCGGCACCGACCGGGCAATACCGTGATTATATGGGCTGGTTGCAGCAGCAATCGGCTGCCGAAGGCGAGCAGTTCTGGAAAGCCGTTTTGGCACCGCTGGAAGCGCCGACCTTGCTGGCCGAATCCTTGCGCCCGCCAGTGGGCGCCGAGGGCAGCGCGGAATACCGCGTCGCCCTTGATAGCCGCGCCACCCAGCGTCTGATCGAGTTCGCCCGCCAGCAGAAAGTCACTCTCAACACCGTGCTGCAAGGGGCGTGGAGCCTGTTGCTGCATCGTTGCACCGGCCAGGATTGCGTGGTGTTTGGGGCCACGGTTGCCGGGCGTTCGGCGCCGTTGCCGGGGATCGAAGCGCAACTCGGCTTATTCATCAACACGCTGCCGCTGGTCTGTGCGATGAAGCCGGATTGCACCGTCAGCCAATGGCTGGGCGAGCTGCAAGGGCTGAACCTGGCCATGCGCGAGTTCGAGCACGTGCCGCTTTACGACATTCAGGGCTGGGCGGGACAACAGGGTTCGGCGCTGTTCGACAGCCTGCTGGTGTTCGAAAACTTCCCGGTGGCCGAAGCGTTGAAACAGGGCGCACCGGCCGGGTTGTCGTTCGGCAATTTGCACAATCACGAGCGCACCCACTATCCGCTGACGTTGGGCATCGAGCTGGGCGAAGGCCTGAGCCTGGACTTCAGCTACGACGCCGCGCGTTTCAGCGCGGCGCAAGTTGCCGGGTTGTCGGCCAATTTGCAGCACCTGCTGATGCAGCTTGTCACCCAGCCGGACGCCGCACTTGGCGCGCTGGAACTGCTCGACGTCGACGGCAAAAACGCGCTGCTCGCGATCAGCCAACCGCCGACAATCGAGTTGTCCACAACACTTCTGGCCCACGAGCAGATCGCCGCGCAGGCCGCCGCGACCCCGGACGCGCTGGCGTTGCAGGTTGACGGCCAGTCCCTGAGCTACGCGCAATTGAACACCCAGACCAACCGTCTGGCCCATCGTCTGATGGCCAACGGTGCCGGTCCGGGCAAGCGTGTCGGCCTGGCGCTGCACCGTGGTCCGCAGCTGATCGTCAGCCTGCTGGCGGTGCTCAAAAGTGGCGCCGCCTACGTGCCGCTCGATCCGAAATACCCGAACGAACGTCTGGCCTACATGATCGATGACAGCCGTCTCGACGTGCTGCTGTGCGAATCCGGTCTGCTGGAGGAGGTGCCGGGCGTGCGCCGTCTCAGCCTTGAGGACGGCACCGACTACCCCGACAGCAATCCGCACCACCACGCGGTCGCCGATGATCTGGCCTACATCATCTATACCTCCGGCTCCACCGGCCAACCCAAAGGCGTGGCCATTGCCCATGCCGCGTTGCGCGAGTTCTGCCAGAGCGCCGCCGACTATTCGGTGCTGTCGGCGTCGGACCGGGTGTTGCAATTCGCGACCTTCAGCTTCGACGGTTTCGTCGAGCAATGTTTCCCGGCGTTGTGCGTCGGCGCGGCGTTGATCATGCGCGGCGATGACGTGTGGGACGCCGGTCGCCTCGCCGCCGAAATCGTCCAGCACGGCGTGACCGTGGCGGACTTGCCGGCCGCTTACTGGTACTTGCTCGCTCGCGAATGCGCGAGCGGCGTGGTCAGCGGTCTCGGTGCTTTGCGCCAGGTCCACGTCGGTGGCGAAGCGATGTCGGTCGAAGGTTTGCGCCTGTGGCATCAGGCCGGATTGAGCCACATGCGACTGCTCAACACCTACGGCCCGACCGAAGCGACCGTGGTGTCCAGCGTGCATGAGTGCCGTCTCGACGATGCCAGCGATGCGTTTGGCATTCCGATTGGTCGTGCCATCGCCGGTCGTGCGCTGTATGTGCTGGATGCGGCGGGTCAGTTGCTGCCGTCCGGCGGTGTCGGCGAACTGTGCATCGGCGCCCCGGCCTGCCTCGCGCAAAGCTACTTCAATCGTCCGGCGCTGACCGCTGAACGTTTCCTGCCGGACCCGTTTGCCCGTGAACCGGGCGCGCGTCTGTACCGCAGCGGCGATCTGGCGCGCTACAACGCTCAAGGGCAGCTGGAATACGTCGGCCGCATCGACCATCAAGTGAAGATCCGCGGTTTCCGCATCGAAATGGGCGAGATCGAAGCCTGCCTGCATGCCCGTGAAGACGTGCGTGAAGCGGCGGTCATCGCCCAGGACGGCACGCAACTGGTGGCGTACATCGTGGCCGGCGATTCGCTGTCGTCCGAAGTTGATTATCTGGAACGCTTGAAAGCCGCTCTGCATCAGTCGCTGCCGGAATACATGGTGCCGAATCACTTGGTCCTGCTGCCGAAGCTGCCGCTCAACAACAACGGCAAACTGGATCGCAAAGCCTTGCCACGCGCCGAGGCCAGCGATGCACAGCGTGACTTCGTGGCCCCGGTCGAAGGGCTGGAAACGCAACTCGCGCTGATCTGGCAGGACGTGTTGCAGGTCGGGCAAGTTGGCCGCAACGACAACTTCTTCGCGCTCGGCGGGCACTCGTTGCTGGTGCTTCAGGTGATCTCGCGGGTGCGGCAGCAGTTGCAGCTCGAACTGTCGGTGAGCAGCCTGTTCTCCGCCGCGAACCTGGCGGAATTTGCCGGGCGTGCCGCGCTGGCAAATATCAGCGGTCAACCTTTGCTACAACGTGCCGTGATCGATCAGCCGCAGGTTTTGTCTTTTGCCCAACAGCGCCAATGGATTCTCTGGCAACTGGACCCGCAAAGCCCGGCCTACAACATTCCTGCCGCACTGCGCCTCATAGGCCCGCTGAACCGCGAAGCCCTGCGCGAAGCCTTCGCCCGGTTGCAGGACCGTCACCAGACCCTGCGCACGACCTTCGAACAAGATGGTCTGCAGGCACGTCCGGTGCTGCACGACAATCTGGCGTTGCAACTGGAGGAACGCACACTCGATCAGGTGTCGGTCGACACGGCCGTGGCCGAAGAAATCGCCCGTCCGTTCGACCTGCGCAACGGTCCGCTATGGCGCATGTTGCTGCTGCAAGTGAACACCGACGAACACGTGCTGGTCCTCACCGTCCATCACATCGCTGCCGACGGCTGGTCGATGCAGGTCATGGTCGATGAGTTCAGCTCCTTGTATCAGGCGGCCGCCTGCGGTCGCGTCGCCGGTTTGGCTGACCTGCCGGTGAACTACAGCGACTACGCCCGCTGGCAGCGCGACTGGCTGGAAGCGGGCGAGGGGGCACGCCAACTGACGTGGTGGCGTGAGCAACTGGCCGGCAGCCAGGCGCCGCTGGAATTGCCCAGCGAACTGACCCGTCCGGCCCGCCGCAGCGAGCGCGGTGCCAGCCTGATGCTCAACGTGGATCGCGAGTTGCTCGCCGGTTTACGTCAACGTGCCCAGGAACAGCAAGTGACATTGTTCATGCTGTTGCTGGCGAGTTTCCAGACCTTGCTGTATCGCCAGAGCGGGCAGTCGCGCATCAACGTTGGTGTGCCGAGCGCCGGTCGTTCGCGTCTCGAAACCGAAGGCCTGATCGGCTTCTTCATCAACACCCAGGTGCTGCGTGCCGAGATCGATGGGCAGCAGCCGTTCAGCACCTTGTTGCAACAGGTCAAACAGGTTGCATTGGGCGCGCAAGCGAATCAGGACTTGCCGTTCGAGCAGCTGGTCGACGCCTTGCAACCGGACCGCAGCCTCAATCACAGCCCGTTGTTCCAGGTGCTCTACAACCATCAGCAGCCGTTGGGCGCGAGTGTCGAACGCACGGTTGCCGACCTGAACGTCGAGCGTCTGCACTGGCAGCAACACACCACGCAGTTCGATCTGGTCCTCGATACTCAGGAGCAGGGCGAAGCACTGGATGCCAGCCTGACCTACGCCACGGATGTGTATGACGAAGCGTCGATGCAGCGCCTTGGCGAGCAGTGGCTGAACCTGCTGCGCGCGGTGGTCAGCGATCCGCAGCAACGCGTCGCCGAACTGCCCCTGATTGACGGGTCGCAGCAAGAGGCTTTGGTGCAGCACTGGAACCCCGCATTCCAGGCGCAACCGACGTCGCCGACCTTGCATCAGTTGTTCGAAGCGCAAGCCGCACAACGGCCGAATGCCGTCGCGCTGGTCTACGAAGGCGAGCAATTGACCTACGCCGCACTCAACGCCCAGGCCAACCGCTTGGCGCGCACACTGCGCGAGCAGGGCGTCGGGCCTGAAGTGCGGGTAGGCATCGCCGCCGAGCGGGCGGTGCCATTGGTGATCGGCTTGCTGGCGATTCTCAAGGCCGGCGGCGCCTACGTGCCCCTCGACCCGCATTACCCGGCCGAACGCCTGAGCTACATGATCGAAGACAGTGGCGTCACGCTGCTACTGACCCAGCAACACTTGATCGACAGTCTGCCAGCCCGAGACGGCGTGCAGGTGCTGAGCCTGGAATCGTTGCAGCTGGATGGGGTCAGTGACGCCAACCTGCCAGCGCTGGCGACCCCGGACAACCTCGCCTACGTGATCTACACCTCAGGTTCCACCGGTCGTCCTAAAGGCGCATTGCTCAGCCATGGCAACGTCGGGCGTCTGCTCACGGCCACGGCTGGCGAGTTTGGCTTCGGTCCGGACGATGTCTGGACGCTGTTCCACTCCTACGCCTTCGACTTCTCGGTGTGGGAGCTGTTTGGTTCGCTGTGCACCGGCGGGCGTCTGGTGATCGTGCCGTATGACATCAGCCGCGAGCCGCAGCAATTCCATCGCTTGATCTGTGATGAGGGCGTGACGGTGTTGAACCAGACGCCGAGCGCGTTCCGCCAGTTGTTGCCGATTGCCTGTGCCAGCCCAAGAAGCATGGCGTTGCGTCAGGTGATTTTCGGTGGCGAAGCCCTCGAAGTCGCGAGCCTGCGTCCGTGGTTCGAACGCTTCGGCGACCAACAGCCAACCCTGGTCAACATGTACGGCATCACCGAAACCACGGTGCACGTGACCTACCGTGCGATCCGCCTGGCCGACCTCGACGGCAAGGCCCAAAGCCCGATCGGCCTGCCGATCCGCGACCTGCGCTGGTATTTGCTCGACAATCAGCTGCAACCGGTGCCGGTGGGTGTGGCGGGCGAGTTGTACATCGCCGGCGCCGGTCTGGCGCGGGGTTATCACGGCCGTTTCGGTCTGACCGCCGAGCGTTTTGTGCCGAGCCCGTTCGAGGCTTCGCAGCGTCTTTATCGCAGCGGCGACCTGGCGCGTCAGCGTGCCGATGGCAGCATCGACTACCTCGGCCGGATCGATCAGCAAGTAAAAATCCGCGGTTTCCGCATCGAATTGGGTGAAATCGAAGCCGCGCTGCTGGCCCAACCGGGCGTGCGCCAAGCGGTGCTGAGCGTGCATGCCGGCGACGGCGGGCCGCAGCTGTGCGCCTACGTCGTGGCCGAGCAAACCCCGCATGACCCGATCGCCTGGCGCGACAACCTGCGCACCGCGCTCAAGGTGGATCTGCCGGACTACATGGTGCCGAGCCACTGGTTGCTGCTGGATGCCTTGCCATTGACCGGCAACGGCAAGCTCGATCGCAAGGCGCTGCCGGTGCCCGATGCCCAGGAATGGCAACGGCCGTTCGAAGCCCCCGAGGGCGACCTCGAACAGCAACTGGCCGCGATCTGGGCCGACGTGCTGGGCGTGGTGCAGATAGGCCGACGCGACAACTTCTTTGAATTGGGCGGGCATTCATTGCTCGCGGCCCAGGCCAGTGCCCGCGTGGAACTGGAACTGGGCATCGAGCTGCCGCTGCGCGCGCTGTTCGAATCCACCGACCTTCAGGCTTATGCCGCCATGGCCGGGCAACACGCCCCGGCTGACAACGATGCACGTCTTGATGCGCTTGAGTCGCTTCTCGACGAGATGGAGATCAACTGATGGAACACACCACTGCCCAGCGCATCGCCAGCCGCTTCGCCGGCCTGCCGGCTGATAAGCGCCGCGAGTTTCTGCAACGCATGCAAGAGCAGGGCGTGAGCTTCGGCCAGCTGCCGATTCCGCCGGCTGCCGAGCCGCAAGCAACGTTTGAATTGTCATACGCGCAGCAGCGCCAATGGTTCCTCTGGCAACTTGATCCACACAGTTCGGCGTACAACATTCCGGCCGCGCTGCGTTTGCACGGGCCGCTGAACGTTGCTGCGTTGCAGCAGAGTTTCGATGGGCTGCTGGAGCGGCATCAGAGTTTGCGCAGCCGGTTCGTCGAGGATGACGGGCATGTGGTGCAGACGCTGGCCGAGTTCACCTCGCTGCCCATCGAGCAGATCGACCTGCGCGGCGAACCTCAGGATCAGCGCTTCGATCAGGCGATGAACAGCGTCGAACAGGACATCGCCCGGCCGTTCGATCTGCAACACGGTCCGCTGTTGCGGGTCAGCCTGTTGCAACTCGATGCCGAAGACCACGTGCTGTTGCTGACCTTGCACCACATCGTCACCGATGGCTGGTCGATGGGCGTGCTGGTGGAAGAGTTTTCCCGGCTCTACGCCGCGCATTGCCAAGGTCAGAACACGGTGCTGGAGGCACTGCCGATCCAGTATTCAGACTATGCGATGTGGCAACGCCGCTGGATGGAAGCGGGCGAACTCGAACGTCAACTCAACTGGTGGCGCGACCGCCTGGGCAGCGAACAACCGCTGCTCGAATTACCGACCGACCGTCCGCGCCCGGCGCAACCGAGCCAGCGCGGTGCGCGTCTGGATTTCGCCCTCGATGCCACGTTGGCCAGCGGTCTGATGAGCCTGGCCAAGCAGCGCGGTGTCACGCCGTTCATGCTGTTGCTGGCGAGCTTCCAGGCGTTGCTCTATCGCTACAGCGGCCAGGCCGACGTGCGTGTCGGTGTGCCGATTGCCAACCGTAATCGCGCGGAAACCCGTGGCTTGATCGGGTTCTTCGTCAACACCCAGGTGATGCGCGCGGAACTGGACGGACGTCTGCCGTTCAGCCAATTGCTCGACCAGACCCGCGCCGCCTCGCTGGACGCCCAGGATTATCAGGACTTGCCGTTCGAGCGTCTGGTGCAGGCGCTGCAAGGTGAACGCAGCCTCAGTCACAGCCCGCTGTTCCAGGTGATGTTCAACCACCAGCAAGCCAAACCCGCGGCGGTCAGCGGCTTGCTCGCCGGCCTGCGCGTCGAGGCATTGAACGCCACGGCGCACACCACCCAGTTCGACCTGCAACTGGACACCCAGGAGGAGGGCGACAAACTGTTCGCCAGCCTGACTTACGCCACCGATCTGTTCGACGCTGAACGCATCGAGCACCTCGCGCGGCACTGGCGCAATTTGTTGGCCGGTGTTCTGGCCAACCCGCAATGCCCGCTCGCCGAGTTGCCGTTGCTCGACGCCGATGAGCGTCTGCGCATCCTCAATGAGCTCAACGACACCGTTCAGGCTTATCCGGGCGAAGTCTGCGTGCAGCGCCATTTCGAAGAACGCGTAGTTGAACACCCAGAGGCGACGGCGCTGGTGTTCCAGGGCCAATCCCTGAGTTACGCCGAGCTTAACCGGCGCGCCAACCGTTTGGCCCACCACTTGCGTGCCCAGGGTGTCGGCCCGGACGTGCTGGTGGGGATTGCCTGCGACCGTTCGTTTGAAATGGTTGTCGGCCTGCTGGCGATTCTCAAGGCGGGCGGTGCGTACGTGCCGCTGGACCCGGAATACCCGGTTGATCGCTTGAGCTACATGATCGAAGACAGCGGCATTACGTTGTTGCTGACCCAGGAATATCTGCTGACGCAACTGCCGACCCCGGACAACGTGCGCACCTTGTGCCTGCACGCCGACACCGATTGGCTGAACGACTTGCCGGGCACTGACCTGCCCAACCTTGCGGTCGCGGAAAACCTCGCTTATGTGATTTACACCTCCGGCTCCACCGGCAAACCCAAGGGCGCCGGTAACCGCCATGTGGCGCTGCATAACCGTCTGGCGTGGATGCAGCAAGCCTACAACTTGCAGCCGAGCGACCGCGTGCTGCACAAGACGCCGTTCAGTTTCGACGTGTCGGTGTGGGAGTTTTTCTGGCCGCTGATGAAGGGCGCCACCCTGGTGATCGCCGCGCCGGGCGAGCACCGT
The DNA here is from genome assembly GCF_005930655.1 of Pseudomonas sp. FSL W5-0299. NCBI lineage: Bacteria > Pseudomonadati > Pseudomonadota > Gammaproteobacteria > Pseudomonadales > Pseudomonadaceae > Pseudomonas > Pseudomonas sp. FSL W5-0299. The sequence continues at coordinate 101,597 of NZ_RXHX01000014.1, read as the reverse complement.
GATCCGCAACGCCTGGCCGCGTTGATCGTCGAGCAGGCGATCACCACGCTGCACTTCGTGCCGTCGATGCTCTCGGCGTTCATCGCTGCCGACGAAGCGCTGGCCTGCACCTCGTTGCAGCGGATCATTTGCAGCGGTGAAGCGCTGCCGATGGAACTGCAACGCCAGACCTTGCGCAGCCTGCCGCAAGCCAATCTCTACAACCTCTATGGTCCGACCGAAGCGGCCATCGACGTGACCCACTGGACCTGCGTGGAAGAAGGGCGTGACAGCGTGCCGATTGGCCGGCCGATTGCCAACTTGCGCACCTGCATCCTCGACAGCGAACTGCAACCGTTGCCACTGGGCGCGGTGGGCGAGTTGTACCTGGGCGGCGTCGGCCTGGCGCGCGGTTACCACCGTCGTGGCGCGCTGACCGCCGAGCGTTTCGTGGTCGACCCGTTTGGCAGCGGCGAGCGTCTGTACCGCACCGGTGACCTGGCACGCTATCGCACGGACGGCGCCATCGACTACTGCGGGCGCATCGACCACCAAGTGAAGATTCGCGGTTTGCGCATCGAGCTCGGCGAAATCGAAGCGCGCCTGCAAGAACATGCAGACGTGCAGGAGGCCGTAGTGTTGGCCCTCGATGGCCCGGGCGGCAAGCAGTTGGTCGCGTACATCGTGCCGCAGGACCGAGCCTTGGTCAGCGCCGATGCCGAGCAACAAGGCGCGTGGCGTGAAACCCTGAAAAGCCATTTGCTGGCGAGCCTGCCGGATTACATGGTACCGGCGCAGACCGTGCTGATCGAGCAAATGCCCCTGAGCCCCAACGGCAAACTCGAGCGCAAACGCCTGCCCGCGCCGACCGCACAGGTCAGCCAACGCGCCTTCGAAGCGCCACGCAGCGAACATGAACAGGTGCTGGCGCAGATCTGGCAGGACGTGCTGGGCGTGGAGCAGGTCGGGCGTCAGGACAATTTCTTTGAACTGGGCGGCGACTCGATCATTTCGATCCAGGTGGTCAGCCGTGCGCGCCGCGCCGGCCTGAGCCTGCAACCCCGCGACCTGTTCCAGCAGCAAACCTTGCAAGCCCTGGCCGCCGTGGTCAAGGAACAGGCCGCCCCGCTGGCGCAGCAAGGGCCGGTGGAAGGTGTGCAAACACTCACGCCGATCCAGCGCTGGTTCTTCGACGAGCCGATCCCGCAACGCGCGCACTGGAACCAGGCGGTGCTGCTGACGCCACGCGAAACCCTTGAATTGCCACGCCTGCAAGCCGCGCTGCAACGTTTGCTCAAGCAGCATGATGCCCTGCGTCTGCGCTTCAGTCAGGTCGATGGCCAATGGTCGGCGCGTTATGTCGGGGCCGACAGCTGCGATGTGATCGACATGCTCTGGACCGCCCGCGTGGCCAACGATGCTTCGCTGGAATCGGTGTGCGACGAGGCGCAGCGCAGCCTCAGTCTGCAAGACGGTCCGCTGCTGCGCATCGCGTTGATCGCTCAGGCGGATGGTTCGCAACGGTTGCTGTTGGTGATCCATCACCTGGCGGTGGACGGGGTGTCGTGGCGGGTGTTGCTGGAAGATTTGCAAGCCGCTTATCAAGGGCAAGACCTGCCACCGAAGACCAGCGCTTTCCAGGCCTGGGCCGACAAACTTGACGCCTACGCCCGCTCCGAAGCCGCTGCCAGCGAACTGGACTGGTGGCAAGCGCAGCTGAGCGTCGCCAATGATTCGCTGCCCGCCGCCAATGCCCAAGCCAGTCAGGCCGGGCATCTGCGCCAAGGCGTGAGCATCGGCCTGGACCGCGATCAAACCACCAGGCTGCTGCAACAGGTGCCAGCCATTTACCGCACACAGGTCAACGACCTGCTGCTGACCGCGCTGGCCCGAACCCTCAGCCGCTGGACCGGTGACGCTTCGGCGCTGATTCAACTCGAAGGCCATGGTCGCGAAGAGCTGTTCGACGACATCGACCTGACCCGCACCGTCGGCTGGTTCTCCAGTCTGTTTCCGGTGCGCCTGACGCCGACCGCCGACCTGGGGGGCTCGATCAAGGCCATCAAGCAGCAACTGCGCGAAATCCCCGGAAAAGGCCTGGGCTACGGCCTGCTGCGCTACCTGGGCGATGCCTCGACCCAAGCGGCGTTGGCCGGTTTGCCGCAAGCACGCGTGACGTTCAACTACCTCGGGCAGTTCGACCAGAGCTTCGCCGAAGACGCCCTGTTCACCCCGGCCAAGGAGTCCAGCGGCGCCGCGCAATCGGCGGACGCACCGTTGCCGAACTGGCTGTCGGTGGACGGCCAGGTGTATGGCGGCGAACTGAAACTCGACTGGACCTTCAGCCGCGAATGCTTCGACACACGTGAAATCGAAGCGCTGGCCGCCGATTACCAACGTGAATTGCTGGCGCTGATCGCCCATTGCCTGAGCGACGGTGCGGGTGGCGTGACCCCGGCGGACTTCCCGCTGGCGCGCCTGACCCAGGCGCAACTCGATGGCTTGCCGGTGCCGCCGGCGCAGATCGAAGACCTGTATCCGCTGTCGCCGATGCAGGCCGGTCTGTTGTTTCACAGCCTCTATGAATCGGCGTCTGGCGCCTACGTCAATCAGCTCAGCGTCCAAGCCCGTGGCCTCGACGCCGAGCGTCTTGGCCGCGCCTGGCAAGCGGTGCTCGACACCCATCCGATCCTGCGCAGCAGCTTCCACTTCCCCGACGGTTTCGAAGCGCCGGTGCAAGTGGTCCATCGTCATCTGCAACTGCCGATGACGTGTCTGGACTGGCGTGGCCGCAGCGATCAGGCCGACGCATTGATTGAACTGATCGACAACGAGCGCCTGCAACTCGATTCGACCCGGGCGCCATTGATGCGCCTGACCCTGGTGCGGCTGGACGATGAGCGTCAGCAATTGATCTACACCCACCATCACCTGTTGCTGGATGGCTGGAGTAATTCGCTGCTGCTGAGCGAAGTCTTGCAGCGTTATGCCGGGCAGGATGTGCAGGCGCCGACCGGGCGTTTCGCCGATTACATCGGCTGGCTGCAACGTCAGGATGCCCACGCCGACGAGGTCTTCTGGCGCGAGCAGCTGGCGACCCTCGACAACCCGACGTTACTGGCGCAGAGCCTGGCCCATGGCGACGGTAAAAATCAGTTGGCCGTAGAATTTGCCGACCATCGCCAGACCTTCGATGTCGCCACCAGCCAGCGTTTCAGCGAGTTTGCCCGTCAGCAAAAAGTCACCCTCAACACCTTGGTGCAAGGCGCCTGGGCACTGTTGCTGCAACGCTACAGCGGCCAGCGCAGTGTCGCGTTCGGCGCGACTGTGGCGGGGCGGCCGGTGGATTTGCCGGGTGCCGAAAGCCAGCTCGGCCTCTTTATTAACACCTTGCCGGTGATCAGCAGCCCGGACGCGGTGGAAAGCGTCGGCCAGTGGCTGACCCGTTTGCAGGCACAAAACCTCGAACTGCGTGAGCATGAATTCACCGCATTGGGGGACATTCAGCGCTGGGCCGGGCGTGCCGGTGAGCCGCTGTTCGACAGCCTGCTGGTGTTCGAAAACTTCCCGGTGGCCGAAGCGCTGCAACAAGGCGCGCCGGCCGGTTTGAGCTTCTCGGTTCCGCAGAACCATGAACGCACTAACTTCCCGCTGACCCTGGCGGCCACCGCCGAAAGCCAGTTGAGCCTGAACTGGAGTTACCAGTGCGCCCATTTCAGCGGCGAAGCGATTGTTCGGATGAGCGAGCATCTGGCCGCGCTGCTGGCGGCGATGGTCGCCGCGCCAAACGCGGCATTGAGTGAACTGGACCTGCTGACCGCGCCGGAACGCGCGCAACAGTTGGTCGAATGGAACCCGGCATTCACGGCCGCGCAAAACCCGCTCTGTGTGCATCAGTTGATCGAGGCCCAAGCGGTCATTCGCCCGGACGCCACCGCGCTGATCTTCAACGATCTGCAATTGAGCTTCGATCAGCTCAACCGTCGCGCCAACCAATTGGCCCATCGTCTTCGCGCACTGGGCATTGGTCCGGAAGTGCGGGTTGGCCTGGCGATGCAGCGCTCACCGGAAATGATCGTCGGCCTGCTGGCGATCCTCAAGGCCGGCGGCGCCTACGTGCCGCTGGACCCGGCTTACCCGACGGAACGCCTGCGTTACCTGATGGAAGACAGTGGCATTTCGCTGATGATCAGCCAGTCGTGGCTGCGGGAAAAACTGCCGTTGCCCGAAGGCCTGCCGGTGCTGGAAATCGACCGCGAGCCGATGGAGGCCATGGCGGACACTAACCCGGTCAACCTGACCTGCGGCGAAAACCTCGCGTACCTGATTTACACCTCAGGCTCCACCGGGTGGCCCAAAGGCGTCAGTGTGGCCCACGGTCCGCTGGCCATGCATTGCCTGTCGATCGGCGAGTTGTACGGCATGACCCCGGACGATCGCGAGTTGCAATTCGCCTCGATCAGTTTCGACGGCGCCCACGAACGCTGGCTGACGCCGCTGGTGTTCGGTTCGGCAGTCATGCCCCGCGATGACGAGTTGTGGAGCGTGGAACGCACCTGCGCCGAGATCGAAAAACACGGCATCACCATTGCCTGTTTTACCCCGACTTATCTGTCGCAGATCGCCGACTTCATGGGCGAAGCGGGGCGTGATTTGCCGATCCGTTCGTACACCCCGTGCGGCGAGGGCATGGCCAAGCACGCGTTCGATGAAGTCCAGCAAGTGCTGCAACCCAAGCGCTTGATCAACGGCTACGGCCCGACCGAAACGGTGATCACGCCGCTGATCTGGCTGGCGTACCCGGATACCGGGTTCGACTCGGCGTTCATGCCGATTGGCCGGCCGGTGGGCAACCGCAGCGCCTACATTCTGGATGGCGGCTTGCAACCGCTGCCGGTTGGCGTCGCGGGCGAGTTGTACCTGGGCGGCGAGGGCGTCGCCCGGGGTTACCATCAACGTCCGGACCTGACCGCTGAACGCTTCGTGCCGGATCCATTCGTGCCGGGTGCGCGTTTGTACCGCAGCGGCGACCTCGCACGGTTCCGCGCTGATGGCGTCGTTGAATACCTCGGCCGTATCGACCAGCAAGTGAAGATTCGCGGGTTCCGTATCGAACTCGGCGAAATCGAAGCCTGCCTGTTGGAACACGAAGGTGTGCGTGAATCGTTCGTGATCGACCGTGAAGGTCCGGTGAGCCGCCAGTTGGTCGGTTACGTGGTGCCCCGCGATCCGCTTGCCGATGAGCAGGCTCTGCGTGAAGCGCTGACGGCTCATCTGCGCAGCCGATTGCCGGCGCACATGTTGCCGGCGCACTTGATGTGCCTGGCCGCGTTGCCGCTGACGCCGAACGGTAAGCTTGATCGCCAAGGCCTGCCGGCGCCGGAAGCCACTCGGCAGAACCACGATCACGTGGCCGCCGCAACACCGGCCGAAGTGTTGCTGGTTGAGATCTGGCAGGAACTGCTGGGGCTGGAGTCGGTGGGCGTCACCGAGAACTTCTTTGAGCTGGGCGGTGATTCGATCATTTCGCTGCAAGCGGTGAGCCGTGCCGGGCAGCGTGGGCTGGTGTTCAGTCCGAAGCAGCTGTTCGAGCAGCAGACCATTCGTGCTTTGGCCTCCGTGGCCAGCAGCCGTGAAGCAAGATTGATCGAAGCGCCAAACGTCGAAGCTTTCTCACTGGTGCCGCACATCGACATCGCTGCCCGTGAAGGTCTGCAAGACTTGTATCCGCTGTCGCCGATGCAGCAAGGCATGCTGTTCCATTGCCTGGATTCACCGGAGCTCAACCCCTACGTCAACCAGTTGAGCGTGGCGGTCGACGGCTTGCAGGTGCCGCGTTTCCGCGCGGCCTGGCAGACGCTGGTCGAGCGGCATGAAGTGCTGCGCGCCGCGTTCCGCTGGCGCGATGGCTTGGCCGATCCGCTGCAAGCGGTGTTCGCCGACGTCGAGTTGCCGATCGAAGAACTCGACTGGCGTGACCGCTCCGACACCGAGCAGGCGCTGGGCGAACTGGCCGCAGCGGAACAGGCCAAGGGCTTCGACCTGAGTTGCCCGCCGTTGATGCGTTTCATCCTGGTGCGCCTGGGTGATGACCGTTACCAGATGATCTGGATCTACCATCACCTCTTGCTCGACGGCTGGAGCGCTTCGCGTCTGTTGGGCGACATGCTGCGCCTGTACCACAACGACAGCCTGCCGACCCTGACCGGGCGCTACGCCGACTACATCGCCTGGCTGCAACGCCAGGACGGCGCGCAAGCCGAAGGCTTCTGGCGTGAGCGCCTGGCGCTGCTCGAAGAACCGACCATTCTGGCCAAAGCTTCCGGTGCCGAAGGTTCCGGCCACGGCGTGATGTACAGCCACCTCGACGCCGAGGCGACGCGCAAACTGCACAGCTTCGCCAAGCGTCAACGCGTGACACTGAACACGCTGGTGCAAGGCGCGTGGCTGTTGCTGCTGCAACGCCACAGCGGCCAGCGCAGTGTCGCGTTCGGCGCCACGGTGGCGGGGCGCCCGACCGGGTTGGCCGGTGCGCAGGACATGCTCGGTCTGTTCATCAACACCTTGCCGGTGATTCAGACCCTTGATCCGCAACAGCCGGTGGGCGAGTGGCTGCGCGACTTGCAGGATTACAACCTGATGGTGCGTGACTACGAACACACGCCGTTGTCGGACATTCAGCGCTGGGCCGGGCAGGGTGGCCAGGGTTTGTTCGACAGCATCATCGTGTTCGAAAACCATCCGGTGGACCGCGCCCTGAAAGGCGGTGAGGAAGGCGAGCTGCGCTTTGCCGAAGTCGGCAGTGGCGGGGTGACCAACTTCCCGATGGACTTGATGGTCAGCGCCAACGAAGAAGGCCTGGAAGTTGAGTACCTGTTCCTGCGTGATCGCTTCAGTGACGTGGAAGTCGAGCGGATTCGTGCGCAGTTGGAAGGATTGCTGCGTGCGTTGCCGGAGGATGCTACGCGTCTGCTTGGCAATATTGGCTTGCCTGAGGCGCGTTTGAGTCTGCCGCAGGTGTCAGATGACAGCGCTGATTTGCTTCACGCGTTTAATCAACACGTCAAAGCGCAGCCGCAGAAAATCGCCTTGATCTGCGAAGGTCGGCACGTCAGTTATGCACAGCTTGAGGCGCAGGCCAATGGGTTGGCGCAGCAACTGATCGGTCGCGGCATCGGCCCGGAAAGTCTGGTGGCGGTGGCGTTGCCGCGTTCCGAGCGCACCATCGTTGCGTTCCTCGCGGTGCTTAAAGCAGGGGCGGCGTATCTGCCTTTGGACCTCGCGTACCCGGCCGAGCGGCTGGCATATATGTTGAGCGATTCGGCGGCCAGCCTGTTGCTCTGTGACAGCAATCTGGGGGATCGACTGACCCTGGCCGACAGCCCGCCGCGTCTGCTGCTCGACCAGTTGAGCGTTACCGACCACGCTGAATGCCCGGTTTCCCAGCCGTTGCCTGGGCACTTGGCGTATTTGATTTACACCTCCGGTTCCACGGGCCAGCCCAAAGGCGTGGCGGTGGCACGTGGGCCGATTGCCCGGCATTGCCGCGGCATCATCGAGCTCTACGAACTGGCACCGCGCAGCCGTGAGCTGCACTTCATGTCGTTCGCCTTCGACGGTGCGCAGGAGCGTTGGCTGAGTGTGATGCTGGCCGGTGGCAGCCTGGTGATCCGCGAGGACAGTTTATGGACCCCGGAGCAAACCCTCGAAGTGATGCAGCGTCATGGCGTCACCGTCGCCTGCTTCCCGCCGGCCTACTTGCAACAGATGGCCGAAGTGGCCGAACGCCTTGGCAATCCACCGGCGGTCGAGGTGTATTGCTTTGGCGGTGATGCGGTGCCGGAGGCGAGCTTCGAGCAGGTCAAGCGCGCCTTGCGTCCGCAGCGTCTGGTCAACGGTTATGGCCCGACCGAAACCGTGGTCACGCCGCTGCTGTGGCGTGCCGAGGCCAGCGAAACCTGCGACGCGGCGTATGCGCCGATTGGGCGTGGCGTGGCCGGGCGTGGTGTGTATGTGCTGGACGCCGACCTCAATCCGCTGCCGGTCGGTGTCAGCGGCGAGTTGTACCTGGGCGGCGAATGCCTGGCGCGCGGTTACCACCAGCATCCCGGCATGAGCGCCGAGCGTTTCATCCCCGATCCGTTCGAGGCCGGTGGCCGCATGTACCGCACCGGCGACCTGGTGCGCCAGCGCGAGTGCGGGTTGATCGACTATCTGGGGCGTCTTGACCAGCAAGTGAAGATCCGTGGTTTCCGCATCGAGCCGGGCGAGATCGAAGCGCGTCTGCGCGAATGCGTTGGGGTGCAGGATGCCGCCGTGGTGGTACACGACACGCCGACCGGCAAGCAATTGGTCGGTTATGTGGTGGCGGCCGGTGCTGTAGGGCTGGATCGTCGCTTGAAATCTGAGCTGCAAGCGCAACTGCCTGACTACATGGTGCCGCCACGGATCCTGGTGCTGGAACGCTTTCCGCTGTCGGCCAACGGCAAGCTCGACCGTCGCGCACTGCCAATGCCTGAATGGGCGCTCGGTGGTTATCGCGCGCCACGCAACGATCTGGAAAAGGCGCTGACCGCGATCTGGCAAGAGGTGCTCGGCGTGCCGCAAGTGGGCATCGACGACAACTTCTTCGAACTGGGCGGCGACTCGTTGCAGGTGCTCAAAGTCATCTCGCGGGTGCGCAGTCAGCCGCAACTGGGCTTCGAGTTGAAGCTGCGGGATCTGATGCAGAAACCGTGCATTGCCGAACTCAGTGGTTATCAGGTGACCGAACCCACGTCTGCGCCGGACCCTTTGCTGGCGCTGAATGCGCGGATCCCGAATGTGCCGGCGCTGTTCTGCCTGCACGCCGGTTTCGGCACGGTGTTCGACTACGAACCGTTGGCCCGGCGTCTGGAAGGACGGCGCACGGTGTACGGCGTGCAATGCCGCATGCTGCTTGACCCGCACTGGCAGGACGAATCGCTGCTCGCCATGGCGCAAGCCTATGCGCAGCGGATTCGCAGTCAACAGGCCAAAGGACCGTATTACTTGCTGGGCTGGTCGTTGGGCGGCGCGTTGACGCAGTTGGTTGCCCACGAATTGGAAGGCCAAGGTGAAACCGTGGCGTTTGCCGGGTTGGTCGACAGCTACGTGGCCGGCACCGCAGAGGCGGGGGACTGGCGCGAGGACCTCGGTGATTTCCTGAAGTTTGTGCTCGGTTTGCCCGCCGATGAGGCTCAGGCGTTGATTGCGCGCAAAGCCGCTGGCTTGAGTGAACGCGAGGGCTCCACCGCCGTGATTGAAGCCGCCTTGCACGGTTCCAATGAACAAGCCGCATTGGGCGCGGGGGAGCTCACGCAGATCTTTGCCACCGGCTCACGCCTCAAGCAACTGGCGCTGGCGCATCGGCAACTGCCGACGATCAAGGCCTCGGCCCATCGTTGGTGGGTGGCCGGGCGCGACGACGAACGTCGGGTGTTCGAGGGCCAGGTCGGCAGTCATGGCGTTGATCGCCTGTTGGCCGGCGGGCACTACGAGTTGTTGCGTGGTGATGAGTTGCTTGATGAGCTTGAGGACTTACTGGAACGCCGTTTGGCCATTGCGTAACTCATTTTTGTAGGAGCGAGGCTTGCCCGCGAAGGCGATCTCAAGGACGCCTTCGCGGGCAAGCCTCGCTCCTACAGATCACGGCTTTTCTCGCATTTTTTTACTTGTTTATTTAAAGGATTCGTCCCATGGCCGTATTGCCAGAACTTGAAGCATTTCTCGAACTCGCCGAGTTGGGCCGGATGACCGGTAAAAGTCGCGCGATGCATGAACAGACTCCGCAACAGGCACGGATCGATTTTGAAGCCTCCTCGGGGTTTCTCGATGTGCCGCTGGACAGCGTGGCCTGCGAGGACTTCACCATTGCCGCGCGGGATGGCCACAGTCTGTCGGCAAGGGTGTATCGCGATGCGCAAGCGGTCGACGGCTTGCAGCCGGTGTTGCTGTATTTTCATGGCGGCGGCTATGTGGTCGGCAGCCTCGATTCCCATGATGCGCTGTGCCGGCGACTGGCCTCGCAAGGCGGGTTTGCGTTGTTGACCGTGGATTACCGACTGGCGCCGCAATGGCGTTTCCCGACGCCGGTGCAGGACGCTTGCGATGCGGGCAACTGGCTGGTGCGCGAGGGCGCTGCGCGTGGGCTGGATGCGAACCGGGTGGCGCTGGTCGGTGACAGCGTGGGCGCAACATTGGCCACGGTGTTGTCGATCATGGCAGTGCGTGAACCTGAGGAACTGGCGCTGAAACCCAAGGCCCAGGTGTTGCTGTATCCGGTGACGGATGCGACGACGAAACGCGCCTCGCACCGGGATTTTGCCGAGGGCTATTTGCTGGAGACGCCGACGCTGGACTGGTTCTATGCGCATTACGGGCGCACGCCGGATGACCTGGCGGATTGGCGTTGCTCGCCGTTGCTGGCGGCGGATTTATCAGGCTTGGCACCGGCGCTGGTGTACTTGGCCGGGCACGATCCGCTGCATGATGAAGGGCTGGCGTATGCCGAGCGGTTGCGTGCGGCGGGGAATGAAGTGACATTGCTGGAACAGCCGGGGATGACCCATGACTTCATGCGCATGGCGGGGTTGCTGGGGGAAGTGGAAGGGATTCACTCGGAAGTGGCGGGGTGGGTGCGTTCGCGGATCTGAATTGCCATGAAAAAAACCGCCATGCCTGGATCAGGGGTGGCGGTTTTTTTGTGTCCGGTTCAGGGGATTTCTGGTGGGGCGACAATTGCCTTCGCGGGCAAGCCTCGCTCCTACAGGTTGGCGTCGAGTTGTGGCATGGTGCCAACCTGTAGGAGCGAGGCTTGCCCGCGAAGGCGGACTCCCATTCACCACAAAATCCCTGGCCAAAAAAAATGCCCGCATCTGACGACACGGGCATTTTTCATTTCAGCTCACGACTCAGAAATCATACTTCGCGGTGACCTGCACGTTACGCGGCTCGCCGTAGAACGTGGTGTCGAAGTTGCCCAGGCCCGTCAGGTAGTTCTTGTCGAATACGTTGTTGGCATTGACGGTGAAGCTCAGATGGTCGTCGTACTGGTAACGGGTCATCAGGTCCACGAGGGTGTAGCCACCTTGCTTGATCTGGGTGTAGTCGCCCGCGCTGGCGCTGTAGATCTTGCCGTAGAACGCGCTCTGCCAGCTCACGCCGCCACCGACGGTGAACTGGTTCATCACGCCCGGCAGACGGTAGGTGGTGAAGGTACGCACAACGTGTTCAGGACGGGTGGTGGACAGCGGGTAGCCGAAGATCCGTTGCTCGTCCTGGTCACGGGTCCGGGCGTAGGTGTAGCCCGCGGACAGGTTCCAGCCCTCGGCCAGTTCACCGGCCATTTCCAGCTCCACACCCTTGGTGGTCGCGCCGTCGATGGCTTTGTAGATACCTTCGTTGGTGACCGGGTTGGTGCCGATCGATTCAGCGACGTTGTCCTGTTCGATGCGGAAGAAGGCCAGGCTGGCGTTCAGCTTGCCTTCGAAGTAGGCCGCTTTCAGACCGGTCTCGTAGGCGTTGCCTTCAACCGGCTGCAGGGTCGAGCCGTTGGCGTCCTTGTAGATTTGCGGCTGGTAGATATTGGTGTAGCTGGCGTACGCGGAGTACGTGTCGTTGAGGTCGTAAACCACACCGGCATACGGGGTGACGACGCCGTGTTCCTTGTAGCTGGCGTGGGTGTCGGTCTGGTTGGCGCCCGGGTTGTAGTTGTAGTCTTCGTTGTACTTGAAGGTGCTCAGGCGGGTGCCGAGGATGAACGACAGGTCATCGGTCGGGCGCAGGCGCGTGGCCAGGTAAACGCCGTTCTGGCTCTGGGTACGTTCGTATTTGCCGTTTTTCGGGAATTCCTGTTTCGGCAGTTCGCCGTTCCAGTCATAGATGCTGCCGGGCACTTGGGAGAACGCACTGGTGTCGTAAGTCGAACCGGTCTGGCGCGAGTGGGACGCCATGACACCGGCGACCAGTTCGTGCTCGCGACCGCCCAGGCTGAAGGGGCCGGAGACGTTCACGTCAGCGGTGTTCTGCACGCGATGACCTTCCCAGCGACCCCAGTAAAGGAACATGCCTTCACCGGTGGCGCGGTCCGGGTTGCCGCCGCTGGCCGAGGCCAGTTGGGTGTCATGGTCGGTGGTTTTCTGGTCCAGGCTGACTTTGAGTTTCCAGTCATTGGCCAGCGCTTGCTCCAGCGATGCAAAGTAGGTGGTGCTGTCGAAATCACGACGGCTCCAGTCGGCCGCCGGGTTGAAGTGACGCGGGAACTCGGTACGGCCGCCATCGGCGAAATATGTCGGGTTACCGGTCCACGACGAACCGCGCGGGGTGGCGCTGGATTTGTCGATGCCGAAGGTCAGCAGGGTGTCGTCGGTCAGGTCGGCTTCGAGTACGCCGTAAAACAGGTCTTTCTTCTGGCTGTAGTGATCCAGGTAGGAGTTGGCGTCCTGGTATGTGGTGACGAAGCGACCGCGGACGTTGCCGGAATCGGTCAGCGAACCGGAAATATCACCTTCAGCACGGTACTTGTCCCAGCGGCCGGCGGTGGCGCTGACCGAGGCCTTGAATTCCTTGGTCGGCTTCTTGCGGATCAGGTTGACCGTGGCGGACGGATCGCCGGTGCCGGTCATCAGGCCGGTAGCGCCTTTGATGACTTCGATGTGGTCGAGGCTGGCCGAGTCGTCGCTGTTGTTCGGGTTTTCACCGTACACACCGTCGTAGATAGTGTTGACGCCATCGTACTGGAAGTTGGTGATGGCCTGGCCACGGGCGGAAAATTCGGTACGGTCACTGTCGTACTTCTGCGACGTGATGCCGGGGGTATTGCGCAAGGCGTCGGCAACGCTGGTGACGCCGCGATCGTCCATCTGCTGGCGGGTGACCACGGTCACCGATTGCGGCGTTTCGCGAAGGGTCAGCGGCAGCTTGGTCGCGGTGGTGGTGGCGCCGGTGGTATAGGAACCGGTGTCTTCAGTGGTCAGGCCCAGGGCCTGGCCGGAAATCGTGGTCGCGCCCAGTTGCAGGCCCGACCCGCCGCCGGAGACCAGCGTGACGCTGTTGCCGTTGATCTGGAACGAAATGCCGGTGCCTTTGAGCAGGGCACTCAGGGCTTCGGACGGCTCCAGCGAACCTGACACTGCACGGGACTTGATACCCGCCACCTGATCCGGGCTGTAGAGGATCTGCAGGTTGGTCTGCATGCCCAGCTCGGTCAGCGCGTTGGAAAGCGGCTGGACGGCAATGTTCACTTTTACAGGTGCAGCATTGGCCATCGAGCTCCCCAGCAAGGTGGCGGTCAGCAGCACGCTGGTAAACAGGGTGCGATGCAATGTCGGGCGCTGTACGGCCAGCGCGAGAGGTGTGCGGCGTGGTAGAGGTCGCATTACTTACCTGAGCTCCTGAAAAGTGGGGTGCAGAGTTTTTGTTAATAAGAATGATTATTAGACGCGGCGCGAAGCAAAAACCGGAAAGAAAGACGTCAATTAATTTTCAGAAAGAAGAAACCGTGGCGAGGGGTTCGCCCAAATGTCGGCCAGTTAAGAGAAACAACGGTGGGGGCGAGCCTGCTCGCGATGGGGGTATTTCATTCACCATTGAAGGTGACTGATCCACCGCTATCGCGAGCAGGCTCGCTCCCGCAGGGTCAGGCCGGTGCCAGCTCGGTGACGACCCGGCCGCTCTCCATGCGCACCAACTGGTCGGCCACGTCGAAGTAACGGTCATCGTGGGAGATCACGATGATGGTTTTGCCCAGGCGCTTGAGGTCCGGCAGCAGCTCGGTGTAGAAAATCCGGCGGAAGGTCGGGTCCTGGTCGGCCGCCCATTCATCGAACACCAGTACCGGGCGTTCTTCGAGCCAGGCATTGACCAGCGCCAGGCGCTTGCGCTGGCCGGTGGAAAGGTCGGTGGTGGTGAAATTGCCGTCCTTGACGCTGACCTTGTGCGCGATTTCCAGGCGTTGCAGGTATTTGTTGGCGTCTTCGGGGATGTGCGTGTCGCCCTGGACCACGTCATCGAACAGGTAATAATCAGCGAAGATCGTGGTGAACAACTGGCGATAGTCATCACGATTTTGCGCATCAATCGCCTCGCCGTTGACCCGGATCTCGCCCTGTTGCGGCGTGTACAAGCCCAGCAGTAACTTGATCAGCGTGGTCTTGCCGCAACCGTTCTCACCGACAATAAACGTGATGTCGCCTTGCTTGATCGTCAGGTTGACCGGGCCCAACTGGAAGGGTGCAGCGCCTTCGACAGCCGGGAAGGCGAAACGCACATCGGCCAGTTTCAGTTCGTGCACGGCTTGCTTGACGTTGCCCTGATCGCTGAGCAGCAAGTGCGGCTCAGGGGTGGAAAACTGCTCGGACAACTCGGCGATCCGGCGGAAGGCGATCTGCGCACGGCTGACAATCGGCAACGTGCTGATCAAATGCTCCAGCGGGCCTTTCATATACAACAGCACCAGCACGAAGCCGCTCATCACGGTCTTGTCGGCGTTTGGCCAGAAGGATTGCAGCGCCAGCACCAGGCCGATGACCACGAAGAACAGCATCGAGCCGAAGGTCTTGGCGATCACGAAGGTGTTGACCGAGCGCACCTGGGTCTTGCAGATGAAATCGGCTGTCGCCTTGATCCCCGACACGAACATGCGTTGGCGACGCGGGCGGTGGATTCGCAGTTCCTTGGCGCCATCGGCAATCGCGTTGTAGTGCTTTTGCAGCTCGTCTTCAGCGTCACGGGCGGCCATGAAACCCTGCACACCCTTGCTCTGGGCGTAAGCCTGGATCGCGGTGCCGATCAGGATCGCGGCGACCATGATCAGGAACATCGGCCACGACAGGATGGCCAGGTAACCCATGCAACCGAGGGTCACGGTGAGGGAAATCGCCAGGGGGGCGAAGGCGAAGGCGAAGTCGCTGATGGTATCGACGTCGTGGGTCAGGACCGGAATCAAGCGGTGGCTGCGATAGCGTTCGATCTGCTCGATGGGTGCCGACAGGACTTTTTCACCGAGCTGTTTGCGCAGCCTGGCAATGATGTGCTGGCCGACGTAGTTGGTGCCGATGTCCGAGCAGATCGAGCTCAGCAGCGCCAGCAGGCACAGGCCGGCAAACAAGGCGACTACGCCTTGGGTCAGGCCGGTGTCCGAATGCAGGGCGTTGTTGATGGTCGCCAGCAGTACCGTGACACTCAAGCCGCCGACCATGCCCAGGAAAATGGACGCGGCGACGATGAGTCGAAACGGTTTCAACAGGGCGAACAACTCGCCGATGGCGCCACGGGGAGGCTGGGTCATGGAAGACAGTTCCTTGGGTGTAAAGGCAGATACCCAGTAGAACGTCTGATCGAAGGGTTAATTTACAGGGTCGCCGACTGGCGGCGTTCGCCGGGCATAGCGAAAATACCTGACACCACACTAAACCTTGTGGGAGCGAGCCTGCTCGCGAAAGCGGTGAGTCAGCCGACATCCATGTCGACTGTTAAACAGCTTTCGCGAGCAGGCTCGCTCCCACAGGATCGGGATTATGGTTTAGAGATCACGCACGATACGGAAACCTATCCAGTCGCCACGCTCTTGCGGGTACTGGCTGTTGCGGTTGCCGGAGCGGGAGAACACTGGCGCTTCACCCCAGTCGTTGCCGCGAATGCGCACCGCTTCGCAGTTGGGTTCTACCCACGCACTGCCATCGGTGGGCGCGCCGACGTAGTTGGGGTGTTCGCAGTCTTCGACCCATTCGTAGACATTGCCGTGCATGTCGTACAGGCCGAACGCATTCGGTGCATAGCTGCCGACCGGCGAGCTGTAGCTGTAACCGTCCGCCGGGCCGTAGGTGTTGGCGTGTTGGCTGATGCTGTATTCCTTGCCTTCATCGAACGGGAAGGGGAACGGACCCTTGGTGCCGCCGCGCGCGGCGTATTCGCGTTGAGCTTCGCTGACCATGTGGTATTTCTGCCCGGTCTTCTTCGAGAGCCAGGCGACGTAGTTCTTCACGTCATCGAAATTCATGCACACCGCCGGCTGACGCGGGCCTTGCGGGTAACGCGGTTTGCTGGCGACGCACTCGCGACCCGGCCGGGTATCGCCATTGGCGATGGTCACGCCACTCTCGCGCACGTAGCTGTCCCATTCACCGGCGGTGACCTGGAAGCGGCTCATGGCGAAGGGTTTGGCGAAGGTCACCTCGTGCATCGGGCTTTCGTCGGGCTCGCGACCGACTTCATCGTCCGGCGTACCCATGGTGAACGTACCGGCGGGCAGCACGACCATTTCCGGGCAATCGCGGCAGTCCTTGAATACTTTGCCGGGTTGCGGGGTGGTGGCCGCCTGGGCGGTGGTTGGCAGCAGACCGGCGAGGAGGGCGGACAAGGCGAGGGCCTTGAGAGGCACGGTTAATAGATCTCGGTTCATTTGTCGTCTCGATTCAAAGAAAACTGGCGTCTCTGTGGCGAGGGAGCAAGCTCCCTCGCCACAAGGGGCCGCATCAGACGGTTTTGCTCAGCAAGGCCATGACGCGGTCGATATGGTTTTCGGTGTTGAGCAGGCCGGGCGCGATGCGGATGACCGGGCCGACGTCGCGGTCCACCGAGTCGCAAACCACGCGGTTTTTCATCAACTGGGCTGCGATTTTTTCGCAGTCGCGGTCCTTGACCCGGAAGAAGGTGAACCCGGCCGACAGGTCCGGGCTCCTGGGCGTGACCAATTCAATCTGCGGGTGTTCCAACAGCCGGTTTTTCGCATAGGTATTGAGGGCGTGAATGCGCGCCTGGACCTCGGCCTTGCCCAGTTCCAGGTGCAGCTTGAACGCCTCGTCCAGGGCCCAGCGATGTTCGAAGCTGTGATAACCGCCGGGGGTCATGATGGTCGAGAACGTGGTCGCTTCGGAGAAGGTCGGAATCGTCGGCGTCACATCCTTGAGCTCGGCCGAACGGGCGCAGATGATCCCGGTGCCACGCGGGCCGAACATCCATTTGTGGGTGCCGGCGATGAAAAAGTCGCAGTGCATGTCTGGGAAGTCGAGCTCTTCGACGCCGAAACCGTGCACGCCATCGACCACATACAGGATGCGGTCCTTTTCCTCACGATTGCGATTGCGCTCCGCCACCAGCTTGCCGATCTCACCAATCGGCAGCTTCACGCCGCTGCCGGACTGCACCCAGGTCATTCCCAGCACGCGGGTCTCAGGGCGAATGCCTTTGGCAATCGAACCCAGCACCTCATCCGCCGACACGGTTTGGCTGTTCTCGAACAGCTTGAGCTTGCGCACCTTGACCCCGTCCTTTTGCTGGCGATAGCCCAGAGCGTAATTGGTGGCGTAGTGTTCGTGCTCGCTGGTGAGGATTTCCTGATCCGGGCGCACATGGATACCGCCGTAGATCAGCGACAGGCCTTGCGTGGTGCTGCCGGTCAGTGCGATTTGCTCAGGCTTGGCCTTGAGGTAATGAGCGGCCCAGACGCGCACCGCGTGCTCGCGTTTTTCGGTTTCGCCCAAGTCCCAATCCATTGCCAGCCCCGGGTTGCGGTCGAGGTTGGCGCGGTGGCGTTCAATCGCCTCACGCACCGGACGTGGGTGGGACGTCACCAGGAAATTGGCGAAGTGCAGGTAGTCCGGATCCTGGTCGAACAACGAACGCAATTGCGCCCATTTGTCCTTGGACAGCGGCGGTGGATTGGCAGCCAGTGCCGGCAGATTCACGGCAGCACTCAGGGGCAGGCCAGCCGCGAGAATACCGGCCTGCTTGAGAAATGAACGGCGGTTAGTCATGAGCTCGGTTCGCTTTTGCAAAAGAGGACATCAGTTTTTTGCCACCGGTCTGGACGACTTCTGCACCTGGTCCCAGACCCGCAGGAAATTCCCGCCCCAAAGCTTGGCGATATCGGCCTCGCTGTAGCCGCGACTGATCAGCTCGGCCGTCACGTTGCGAGCTTCGCTGACATCCTTCCAGCCCTCCAGACCGCCGCCGTCGTTGAAATCGGAACTGATGCCGACGTGGTCGATACCGATTTTTTTTACCGCGTAATCAATCGCGTCGCCGTAGTCCTTGAGGGTGGCTTTCGGTTCTTCGTCGACGATGGCGTAGAGCTGGCTGGCGTACTCGCCGAAACGTTGTTCGGACCAGACGGTGATCACCGGGTCGCCCGGCATCAGCGCCATCTCCAGGCCTTGCAGCGGTTGCAGGTCGAAGCGTGCACGCAGGGCGTTGAGTTTGTCTTGGGTGGCCTGGCTCAGCGGACGGATGTAGGTCGGGAAGCCGACAATCTGCACCACGCCGCCGCTGTTCTTGATCAGCTGCATTTCCTGGTCGCTGAGGTTGCGCGGGATGTCCACCAGGGCGCGGGGTGCCGAGTGCGAGGCGACCATCGGCGTGCGGCTCAACTGGGCGACTTGCTCCAGGGCTTTGGTCGACATCTGCGACACGTCGATGATCACGCCCAGATCGTTGAGACGATGCACCGCTTGTTTGCCGATCTCCGACAGGCCCCCAAGGGCGTCGCGCGAATCATTGAAGAACGGCAGCGGTCGGGACGAATCCGCCCAGGCGTTGTTACCCACGTAACTGAAACCGAACATGCGCATGCCACGAGCGGCCCAGGTGTCCAGCGCGGTCAGGTCGTTGCCCAGCGGGTAGGCGTTGAGCATGCTCATGAAGATCGCGAACTTGCCTTCGCCGTGCAGGCGACGGAAATCGTCCGGGGTGTAGGCAATGGCAACCTGGTTGGGGAAGTCGCGAACCATCGTGCTGATGATTTTGTAGCGGGTTTCCTGCTCGAACCGGGCTTCGTCGACGAAGCCGGCGGTGGGGCGATGCGGGGCGTTGGCGCCGTTCCAGATTTCCGGCCAGCCGAAAATCGTCAGGGCCGCGCCGGACAAGCGACCGCGGCCGGTCTTGACCAGGTCGAATTGCCCGGTGCCGTCCTTGTCCGCTTCATTGCCGGCGGTGCCGAAGTCCAGCGGTACGGTGACGTGGCTGTCGAACGAGAGGATGCGCTCTTGCAACTCATCGGCCTGTTTCATCACCTTGGCCGGGTAGCCTGGATTGTCCTTGAACCAGTAATCCCAGGCTGCATAGCCTGCCCCGGCACTGATCGCCAGGGCCAGCGGCAGGCCGATATAGAGAGCCTTTTTCGAACGTGGTTTTGTCATTGCCGTCTCAGTCAGGTTCGTCGCCCCGGTGCGGGCGCAGGGGCCTTTGCTATCTGGGAAGAACGAGTGGCCCGGTTGGAAATTTAGTGGGACTGATGGCCTCTTCGCGGGCAAGCCTCGCTCCTACGGGTTGATGCAGGACCTGTAGGAGCGAGGCTCGCCCGCGAAGCTTTTAAATTTTTGCAGGCAACAAACGTTCTAGCTTGGATAAAGCCTGCTTCATGGCTGACACAGGTAGGGCAATGACGATTTCTCGACGATGGTTCATGGCAGGCCTGGCGCTCACCGGCGCCGCCGTGCCTGCGGCTTTTTATGGGCATCGCGAATGGACGAAACCGGATCCGACGATCACCCCCGGCGAAGCTTCATTCGATGTGCCGGATGTCGCCGGCCAGCAGTTGGCGAACACCTTGCGTGGCGTCTGGCAGATTCGTTTCGAAGGGCGTGACGCCGGTATCGAAGGCTTGCCACGGGACGGGCTGGAAGTGTTTCTCGACGTCGGCCACAAAGGTCGCGGCCTGATCGGATTCCTCGACACCGCCCAGCGTTTACGCTCCAGCGATGAGCCGCGCTACCGGGTGCTGGGCGATCTGGCAGACGCCAAACCGGCCGAGCTGAGCTGGCGGCTGGTCAGTGCCACCGCCGCCAGTGGCACGCCAGATTACGAATTCAGCATGTCGCTGGACGAAGTCTGGGCCGGTTTCGGCAACGCAGGCAGCGGCACCCTCAGTGGCCGGGTGTTGAACCTCGATCGCCCGTTGATGATGACCGCACAAGACAATCGCTTCATCGCGGTCAAGCGGGTGTTTCCCGAAGCTCGCGAGCGAACCGGTCTCAACGCGCCGCTGCTGGCGTGGCTGGTGTCCGCCGAACATCGGCTGTTTCACCAGCTCTGGCATGCCTCCCGGGACAAGTGGCACACCCTCTCCGAAGACAAGCGCAACGCCCTGCGCGGTATTGGCTGGCAGCCCGGCCCGCGGGACAAGGAGCGCGATGCCCGTGGCACGCGAAAGGATCGCAATGGTTCGGGCGTGGACTTTTTCTTCATGCACCGGCACATGCTGGGCACGGCGCGTTCGATGCAGGATTTGCCGTCATGGCAGCATTTTCCACTGCCGCAGCCGGAACTGGCCCGGGATCGCATCGGTTTCGCCAATTACTGCGACAACCATGACGGCACCGCATTGCCACCGACCTGGCAGGCCGACGACGATGCCGAATATTCGCAATGGGTCAGCGACATCAAGACCGCTGAGACGTATCACAGCAACTTCCAGGTCTGGGAGTCGCGCTATCGGGATCCGCGTTATCTGTCGAAACTCACCCTTGGGCAGTTCGGTTCAGAGGTCGAGCTGGGGCTGCACGACTGGCTGCACATGCGCTGGGCGTCGGTGCCGCGTGATCCGTCCAATGGCCAGCCGGTGCCGTTCGCGAGGGATCCGGCGGACTTTTCCGCGCGCTGGTATGCGCCGGAAAACGACTTCCTCGGCGACCCGTTTTCATCCCACGTGAACCCGGTGTTCTGGCATTTTCACGGCTGGATCGACGATCGCCTGGAAGACTGGTTTCGCGCCCACGAGCGTTTTCATCCGGGGGAGGTGAGTCGGCTGGAGGTCAACGGTGTGGCGTGGTTTGCGCCGGGGCGCTGGGTCGAGGTGGCTGATCCGTGGCTGGGGCCGAGCACCCATGGTTGCAGCACGACGCCGGGGTTGCAGATGGGCAAGTCGGTCGAGATGGACCCGGAAACCATGAAACTGGCGTTGCGCATCACCTTTGGTGAAGACGATAAAAAGCTGGCGGACCTGTTCCGCAAAGTGCCGCAGCGGCCTTGGTATGCGCGGCATTTGAAGGCCAAGCCGATTACCAGCTAAACCGATAGACCGGGTTATCGTTCTTCGCGGGCAAGCCTCGCTCCTACAAGGGCATCATGTAGGAGCGAGGCTTGCCCGCGAAGAGGCCCTCACTGGCATCTCAAATCACAGAACCTGCCACCCGCCACCCAACGCCTTGTACAGCGCAATACTCGCCTGCAACCGCGACAACCGCAGCTGCACATTCAGATCCTGCGCCGCATACAGCGTGCGCTGGGTCTCCAGCACGGTCAGCAAATCCTCGGCTCCGGCCTGATAACGGCTTTGCGCGAAATTGAAGGCGGTCTGCGCCTGGCTCAGTTCCTCGCTTTGCCACTGTCGCTGTGCATCCAGCCCGCGAATGCTGTTGAGGGCTTTTTCCACGTCGGCGAAGCCGTTGATGATCGCCCCGCGATAGGTTCCCAGCAGCTCTTCCTGGCGGGCCGTGGCTTTGTCGCGCTCGGCGCCCAAGCGACCATTGTTGAAGATCGGCGCAAGCAATCCGGCGGTGAGGTTGTAGAATGGACTGCGCAGAATATCTGCCGCCCGGTTCGCTCCCGACCCCAGTTCGGCACTCAACGTCACCTTCGGCAGCATCGCCGCGCGGGCGACGGTGACGTCGGCTTGCGCGGCGGCCAGTTGCGCTTCGGCGCGGGCGATGTCCGGGCGGCGGGTGAGCAGTTCGCTGGGGGCGCCGGCCGCGATGGTCGGCCATGACAGCTGATCAAAGCCCTCCTGCCCCAGCGCCAGTTGCTGAACCGGCCGGCCGAGCAGGGCGGCCAGACCGATCAGCGCGTCTTGAGCCTGTTGCTGCACCAGCGGCAACTGCCGTTGTTGCGCGGCCACCAGGCTCTTCTGCTGCGCCAGCTCAAGTGCCGTTGCGGAGCCTGAATCGAATCGCGTCTGCACCAGTTTCAATACGTTCTGCGCGTTGGCCAGGTTCAGCTCGGCGATTCGGCTTTGCTCGCGCAGCGACAAGGCCTGCGCGTAGGTGTTGGCGACGCCGCTGAGCAGCGTCAATTCCACGGTGGCCTGATCAAACTCGCTGGCCTGCAAAGCGAATTGCGCGCTGTCACGGGAGGCCCGTTGACCGCCCCAGAAATCAATTTCGTAAGTGGCGCTGAGGCTGGCGTTGAAGTAATCGACGGCCTTGTTCTCGCTGTCGGCGTCGAGCTGGCTGTAACCGTTGCCGCGCAGCAGTTTTTGCCGATTGGCGTTGAGGCCAGCCTTGACCTCCGGCAGCAGCGAGCCACCGGCAACCACCGTCTCGGCCTGCGCCTGGCGCACCCGCGCGATGGCCGCGGCCAGGTCGTAACTGCCGACCCGCGCCTGTTCGATCAGTTGATCCAGCTGCGGGCTGCCAAACTGCGTCCACCATTGCAGGTGGTTGCGGGTGGCGTCTTGCGTGTGCGGCGATTGCCAGGCGTCGGGCGGCTGGAGGCCGCTGTCCGGGCGCTGGGCGGGCGTGCCGCAGGCGCCGAGCAACAGGCAGAGGGTCAGTAAACTCAGTTGCGGCTTCATGGAGAGATCATTCACTGGTAAGAGCCGTGACCGGGTCGAGTCGGGCAGCTTTGCGGGCCGGCATGAAGCCGAAGACAACACCGGTGACCAGGGCGCAGGCGAAGGCGCCGAGCACCGCTATCAAAGAGAACGCGACCGCGACTTCGCTGAGAATCAGCACGCCGCCGACGGTCAGCGCCAGGGCAATCCCGGCGAGACCGCCGACCACCGAAAGCATCACCGCTTCCGTCAGGAACTGGCGCAGGATGTCGCGCTGACGGGCGCCGGTGGCCATGCGGATACCGATCTCGCGCGTGCGCTCGCGCACGGTCATCAGCATGATGTTCATCACCCCGATGCCGCCGACCAGCAGCGAGATGGCGGCAATCGAGCCCAGCATCAATGACAAGGTGTTTTGCGTGCGCGCTTCGGCCTGGATCATCGCGGCGTTGTTGGTCAGTTCGAAATCCTTCTTGCCGTTGTGCAGGCGCAGCATCAATTGCTCGATGGCGATTTCGGTCTCCTTGACCTTGCGTGCGTCGGCAGCGGCGATAGCCACGTATTCGGGATTATGCGTGCCGAACAGCCGCACACTGGCGGCGGAGTAGGGGATGGCGATGCGGTCGTCGCTGTCGGAGTCGCCGGAGCTGGCGCCTTTTTCGGCGAGCACGCCGACCACCTGGAACGGCACGTTTTCGATCAGGATGTACTGGCCGATCGGGTTGGCCACGTCCTTGAGCAACTTGGTCCGCACCTTGTGGCCAATCACTGCCACCGCGGCGGCGTTACGTTCATCGTCCTGGGTGAAATAGCTGCCTTGCACCACCGGCCAGTTGAAGATGGCCGGGAAATTGGTGTCGTTGCCGCCGACGTAGCTCAAGTGGTCGAGGTTGCCGAAACGTACCCCGGCCTCCTGGCCGTTGACCGGCATGATCCGCGTCACCTGCGGCAGGCTTCCCACCGCCGCGACGTCATTCAGGGTGACGATGCCCCGCGGTGTTCGCGGGTTGGGTGATGAGCCACTGAGGTAAATGATGTTTGAGCCGAAGGCGCCCATTTGCGCCATGACCTGGCGTTTGCTGCCTTCGCCGACGGCCAGCATGACCACCACCGACGCCACGCCGATGATGATGCCGAGCAGCGTCAGCGCAGTGCGAAAGCGGTTGATCCACATCACCCGCCACGCCGCTTGTACGGCGTCGATCAGTTCGCCTTTCCAGGCCCCGGTCGCTTCGGCGCCTTCGGTCAGGCGCTTGCGCAGATCCACCGCTTGCAGCGCACCGGGGTTGGCCGAGGTTTGTGCTTGAGGGTTGTCCACCGCGCTGTCGCTGATGATCAGCCCGTCGCGGATTTCGATGATGCGCTTGGCCCGGGCCGCGACTTCACGGTCGTGGGTGATGAGGATGACCACGTGGCCCTGGCTCGCCAGTTCGTCGAGCAGGGTCATGACCTCGGCGCCGCTGTGGCTGTCGAGGGCGCCGGTGGGTTCGTCGGCGAGGATGATGTGGCCGCCGTTCATCAAGGCGCGGGCAATCGACACCCGTTGTTGCTGGCCGCCGGAGAGCTGGTGCGGGCGGTTGCCGGTGCGCGACGCCAGGCCCAGGCGGTCGAGCAGGGCGGTGGCGCGGGCATGGCGTTCGGCGGCGGGCAGGCCTGCGTAGATGGCCGGCATCTCGACGTTTTCCTGGGCCGAGCCGGACGGGATCAGGTGATAACCCTGGAACACAAAGCCAAAGGCTTCGCGGCGCAGCCAGGCCAGCTCGTCGCTGTCGAGGGCGGCGACGTTTTGCCCGGCGAAACGGTATTCGCCCGAGGTCGGACGGTCGAGGCAACCGAGGATGTTCATCAGCGTCGATTTGCCGGAGCCGGACGCGCCGACAATCGCCACGAATTCCCCGGCATGAATCGACAGGTCGATGCCGCGCAACACGTGAACTTGCGGTGAATCGCCGCCGCCGTAGGCTTTGCGGATGTCCTGCAGGTCGATCAGAGGCGTCTGCATTCAGCCGCCACTCCCGTCGGCCGTGCCGATCAGCAGGTGATCGCCTTCCTGCAAACCGTCGAGGATCTGCACCCGCAGACGATCGCTGATGCCGGTGCGCACGTCGCGCTGCTGGATACTGCCGTTTTCAGCGACGACCTGGGCAATTTGCCTATTCGCTTCAGTGCCGGCCTGCAGCGCTGCGACCGGCGCGGTCAGGGTGTTTTTTGCCTGATCCGAAACGAAGAACACCTGGGTGGTCATTTCCGCCATCAGCGCGTTGTCGGCGTTATCGACGTCCAGCAACACCGTATACAGCACCACGCGCGCGCTGCCGCTTTTGCTCGAACTGGCCGGGCTGCCGCCGCCCTGGCTAGTCTGGTCCAGTGGCTTGGGCGGCACCGGCAGAATCTGCCGCACGGTGCTGCTCCAACGCCGGTTGCCGCTGCTGAGGGTGGTGAACCAGGCGGTCATGCCGGGTTTGACGTGGCCGATGTCGGCTTCCGAAACTTCGGCCCACACCGTCATGGGCGACAACTTGGCGATGCGCAGAATCAAGGGTGTTTGCTGCTGGGCGTTGAGGGTCTGGCCGACCCGGGCGTCGAGGGCGACCACGGTGCCGGCCATCGGTGCGTAAATCCGCGTGTAACCGAGTTCGGCCTGATCGCTGCGCAGGCTGGCCTGGGCCTGACGGATCTGCGCCTGGAACATGTCGATGCGCGCCTGGGTGGCACGCAGTTCGGCCTGGGCGGTTTGCACGTCTTCCTCGCGGGTCGCGCCGCCGGCCTTGAGGTTCTGCTGGCGCTGGAATTTCTGCCGGGCCAGTTCATGCTGGGCTCGTTGTTCCTGGAGCTGCGCCTTGAGGTTCTCGATGGAGAACCGGCCGGCGTCGAGCTTGGCCTGCTGGGTGGACGGATCGATCTCCACCAGCAGTTGGCCTTCCTTGACCACGTCGCCGACCTCCGCATGAATCTTCTGGATCTGCCCGGACGCCTGCGCACCCACGTCGACATAACGCCGGGGCTGCAGGGTGCCCAACGCGGTGACGCTGCTTTCAATGTCGCCACGACTGACTTGCACGGTGGCGAATTTATCCCGGCCCGGTGGGATCACTTGCCAGGCGGCGATGGCGATAACGGGGATCAGACAAAGTGCTACAAGCAGGGCGCGTCGGGTCTGTCGGGGACGTTTCATGCAGGGTTCCGGCCAATGGGTATCGGCCCGTCGTTCATCCTGCGCACGAAAAGCGGCGGCAGGCGAACGCTGTCGGGGGGCCGACAGACACGGGGAGCTGTCCTGTAAACGAGGAATGTCGCGGGGAATTTAGGTGCTGACACACATACCGTTACAGGTGTAGCGCATGACTATTTATCAGGTAAGTCAAAGCAACACTTTAAATCTATATGAGAATTACTATAAATTACGCGACTCGAACTGCCACCATCTTGCCATTGCCCATTTGTGCGGTCGCGGAAGTGGCTCAAGGATAGAAACCGCACCCTGTGCGGCCGGGAGTCATGTTGGAAAACTACTATCGCGAGCTGGTGTGTTTCCTGAACGCCAGGCTAGGCAACCGTCAGGTGGCCGAAGATGTGGTGCATGACGCTTATCTGCGGGTGCTGGAGCGTTCCAGTGACACACCGATCGAGCAGCCCCGGGCCTTCCTTTATCGCACCGCGCTGAACCTGGTAATCGACGATCATCGCCGCAACGCCTTGCGCCAGGTTGAATCGCTGGACGTGCTCGACAACGAAGAGCGCTACTTCACCCCGTCCCCGCACAACTGCCTCGATCATGGCCAGCGCCTGGAAATGCTCCAGCGTGCCCTGGCGGAATTGCCGCGGCTCTGTCGCGAAAGTTTTCTGCTGCGCAAGATCGACGGCCTGTCGCACCCGGAAATTGCAGAGCACCTCGGTATCTCGCGCGCGCTGGTGGAGAAGCACATCGTCAATGCCATGAAGCATTGCCGCGTGCGGATGCGACAGTGGGACGCCCATTGATCCCTTCTCTCTAAATTTTTTTTCATTGTCCTCGTTCCTACTCAACAGACGACCTGCTGTCCTGCATCAGGTCACTTAGGCTTATTCCCCTTGTTGAGGGGTTCATCCAGAGGACACTGGAAATGACACAGGCAATTGCATCGCCCATCGTTCACGACCTGATCGGCGTCGGTTTCGGCCCTTCGAACCTGGCGCTGGCCATCGCTCTGCAAGAGCGCGGGCCGAGCCAGGGCGAGCTGGATGTTCTGTTTCTCGACAAGCAGGCGGACTATCGCTGGCACGGCAACACCCTGGTGACCCAGAGCGAGTTGCAGATCTCCTTCCTCAAGGACCTGGTGACCCTGCGCAACCCGACCAGCCCGTATTCGTTCGTTAACTACCTTAAGCATCACGGACGTCTGGTGGACTTCATCAACCTCGGCACCTTCTACCCGTGCCGCATGGAGTACAACGACTACCTGCGCTGGGTCGCCGGCCAGTTTGAAGCCCAGAGCCGCTACGGCGAAGAAGTGCTGACCATCGAGCCGGTGCTGCACAACCAGCAGGTCGAGGCGCTGCGGGTGATCTCTCGCGATACCCAAGGGCAGCAACACGTGCGCACCACCCGTTCGGTGGTGGTCAGTGCCGGCGGTACGCCGCGCATTCCCGAAGCGTTCAAGGCGCTCAAGGATGACGGCCGCGTGTTCCACCACTCGCAGTACCTGGCGCAGATGGCCAAACAGCCTTGCGTGAACAATCAACCGATGAGCATCGCAATCATCGGCGGCGGCCAGAGCGCGGCGGAAGCCTTTATCGATTTGAACGACAGCTTCCCGTCGGTGCAGGTCGACATGATCCTGCGTGGCTCGGCGCTGAAGCCGGCGGATGACAGCCCGTTCGTCAACGAAGTGTTCTCGCCGGAGTTCACCGACCTGGTGTTCCAGCAGGCGAGCAGCGAGCGTGAGCGTCTGGTCAACGAGTACCACAACACCAACTATTCGGTGGTGGACATTGACCTGATCGAACGCATCTACGGCATCTTCTATCGCCAGAAAGTCTCGGGTATCGCGCGTCACACCTTCCGTACGCTGACCACCATCGAAAAAGCCACCGCCACCGAGCGCGGCATCGAGCTGGCGGTGCGCAACAATGCCACCGGTGAAGTCTCGGTTCGTCTGTACGATGCCGTGGTATTGGCCACCGGTTACGAGCGCCAGATGCACCGCAAACTGCTGGCGCCGCTGGAGCAATACCTGGGTGATTTCGAGGTGGATCGCAACTACAAGCTGATCACCGACGAGCGCTGCAAGGCCGGCATCTATATGCAGGGCTTCTGCCAGGCGAGCCACGGTTTGAGCGACACGCTGTTGTCGATCCTGCCGATACGCGCGGATGAGATTGCCGGGTCGTTGTATGACCATGGCAAGCATCGTGGGCATAGCCGGTCGGTGGTGGATTTGTTGTTGGCCACTGCCAGCTAAATTTTCTGTGTCTGTTGACCCGTCATCGCGAGCAGGCTCGCTCCCACAATGGACCTGTGTTTGCAGGCCTGATGCGGGAGCGAGCCTGCTCGCGATGGGCCCTGAAGAACACCACAAATATTGAAAGCTGAACCCTTCCTGAAGAACCCCGCAATTCCCCCACCCGCCGCCGTTCCTTCGTTTACTCTCCAGAAATCGGGGCGTAAGCTTCGCGCGTTTTCATCAATAGCGGAGACCCTCAGTGGGGACTTGTTCGAGTGACAGTAGTCGGCCGGTTTCGATAACCGGCACCTTCCCGGCAAGATAACGCGCAGCCTGTTGCCGTTGTCTCGCCGATAAGCGAGCAGCGGAAATCCCGATCGCGGCCAGCTCTGGGCCTGGTACGTGTTCGACGGCAATACCCCGGTCCATCAAACGCTCTTCCAGTCCGGCTGGTTCGTGGTCGGGCTGCTGACCCAGACCTTGATCGTGCACATGATCCGCACGCCGAAAATCCCGTTCCTGCAAAGCCGCGCAGCCATGCCGTTGATGGTCATGACCGGGGTCATCATGGCCGTGGGGATATTCCTGCCGATGGGGCCGTTGGCGCACTACTTCAAGCTTCAGGCGTTGCCGTCGCTGTATTTCGTGTTCCTGCCGCTGATTCTGCTGGCGTACATGGGGCTGACTCAGGCGGTGAAGGGTTTCTACATTCGGCGGTTTGGATGGCAGTAATGGCCGGAAACTGCGGTCTTTTAGGAAAAGTCCTACAGAAACATCTGTGCGCCTCCCGTAGCCTCGCCGCTTCAAAAATCAGCTATTCACACATGAGGCTACGATGCCGAATAAAGCCTTGCGCATCTTGATCGCCGACGAGCAACACTTTCACCGGATGCTGATCGAGCGGCTGTTCAATCAGCTCGATTATTACCGCGTGGCGCCGGTGCAGGACCTTGCTTCAATGCTGACCCTGGTCGAGTACGGTTGCGAGCCGTTCGACCTGGTGGTCGTCAATGCCGCGCTGGCGGCAGGCGAACTGGATTTGCTCAGCTATTTTCTCGATAACCGGCAGGTTCGCCACGCACTGATTTTCGACGGCCAACGGGCACAGTTGCCGACGATCCCGGCCAACTCGCAACCCAAGGTTCAGGTGAGTCACGCGGCGCTGCCTGATCTGCGCTGTATTCAGACGTTGCTGGCGATCATTGATCCATCGTCGCAGGAGCGTAATCAGCGGTACGCCGGGTGATTGCCGCATACCGTTCGTCGGTACTGTCATTTCTGACAGGTAGATTCTGCCTTTCTCCCATGCAACAGTCCTGGCGCAGCCGTTGCGTCTGCCCCGGCGTTATCCGACGGGCATTCGTTGAGTTTTTGCACAGGGAGTTGCCATGAAGAGAGCGATGATTGTGGACGATCATCCGGTGGTTCGCGCCGCAGTGAAACTTGTACTTGGGCGGGAAGGCTTCAAGCAGATTCATGAGGCGGCCAGCGTTGGGGAAGCGTTGACCACACTCCGTGAGCAACAAGTGGATCTGCTGATCCTGGATCTGGTGATGCCCGGCGGCAACGGCCTGGACCTGCTGGAGCGAATCAAGGCCTGCGACTGGAAATGCGTAGTGCTGGTGTTCACCTCGCTCGATCCACTGTTTTTCCAGGAGCGATGCATGCGCGGCGGCGCGTTGGCGTATGTCTCAAAAAACAACAGCCTGGAGCAATTGCAAAAGGCTGTGCACGCGTTGATGGCGGGCTACACCTACTTTTCGCAGTTGCTGTCCAGACCGATGAACCCGCTGCAACACAGCGAAAAAAAGTTGATCGATACACTGTCCAACCGCGAGTTGACCATCTTGCAATACCTTGCCCGAGGCTTTTCCAACAAAGCGATCGCCGAAGCCATGAACCTGAGCCACAAAACCGTGAGCACCTACAAAACGCGCTTGGTCATAAAACTGGGGGTTGTGGCGGCAGTGCATCTGCGGGACTTCGCCATACGCAATAACCTGATCTGAGTGCGCCTGACCGTGCGTGTATGGCTGCTGAGCCTCATGTTGTGTCTCGTGCCGGCGGTATCGGCTATCGCCGGCGAGCCTGAGCGTTTGCAGTTGCTGGGGCGGTCCACGGTGGAGGGCTACGCGGTCGATCTGGATGAACAAGACCGGCAATGGCTGCGCAACAAGCGTGTGTTGCGCCTCGGGGTGAGCGGACCGGACTACCCGCCGTTCGAAGTGACGCGCAATCACGACGAGCTGGAAGGCATCACCGCCGATTACGCCATACTCGTTGCGCAACTGCTGAACGTACAGATCGAAGTGCTGCGTTATGTCACCCGAGAAGCGGCCATGGAGGCGCTTAGATTCGGCGAACTGGATCTGCTGGGCACTTCGAACAACTTTGAACTGGCCGACCCCGAGCTGATCCTGTCCAGCGCTTATGCTGAAGACCAGCCGATGCTGGTCACCCGACGGGACGAGCACATGCCCGTGGATCTGGCGGGTAAGCGCATTGCCATGGCCGATGATTACCTGCCGGCGCAGACCGTTGAATCGTTCTATCCCCAGGCCAGCCTGCAACGTTATCCTTCGACGCTCGATGCGCTCGGGGCGGTGGCGTATGGGCAGGTTGACGTATCCCTCGTAGACATCTTCAGCGCCAATTACCTGATCAACAATAACTACCTCAATGACATTCAACTGATGGGGCCGGCCAGCCTCGACGCTAACCCGTTCGGCTTCGCGCTGGCTCGGGACAACCTGGCGCTGAAGGACCTCATCGACAAGGCGCTGGTGGCGATCCCCATGGAGCAGCGCTCGATCATCGAGCAGCGCTGGAGCGCCGGCAGGGCGAAAGTGGCGGGACAGCAACGCGTGGATCTGAGTGAGAGTGAACAGCGCTGGCTGGATCAGCATCCGACGGTCAATGTGGGGGTTGTGGAGAATTTTGCGCCCTTGACGTTCTACGATCCCGAGGGCCGATTCAGCGGGTTGGCGGCGCAAATGCTGACGCTCATCAGCCAGCGCAGCGGTTTGAATTTCAACGTGTTGCGAGGCCAATCCCTGGACCAGCAGATCCAGCGACTCAAGGCCGGCGAGATTGACATCTTGCCCGCCATCATTCCCACGACCGAAGGCGTATCCGGGCTGCACTTTACCCGGTCCTATGCAGTCAATCCCTACACGCTGGTCAGTGCGACCACCTCCGGTAGTCCACAGACGCTGGGCGATCTGGCCGGTAAGCGCCTGGCGATTTATCCCCGTCACCCCATGCGCGCGTTCATTCAGGCGCGGTCACCGCAGGTGCAGATGGTGGACGTACAAAATCCGGCCGAAGGTCTGGAGTCGGTGGCGAAGGGACAGGCCGATGCCGCGCTCAGTTCATTGTTCATGACCCGTTACCTGATTGCTCGGTATTACCAGGGACGTTTACGCATCAGCAGTACCGTGGGCGATGAACCGGCGCGCATCTCGATGGCAACCGGCCGTGATGAATCGGTGTTGAACTCGATTTTGAACAAGGCCTTGCTGAGCATTTCGCCCGAGGAAATGGACGATCTGGTCGCCCGCTGGAGCAGTGATGCGGTGGTCGATGACAGTTATTGGCTGCGCCATCGGCGAGCTATTTTGCAGGGGTTTGCGGCGGCCGGGGCGTTGTTGTTGCTGGCCTTGGGATGGATCGCCTGGCAGCGTCGGCAAATTCGCCAACGCCAGCAGTGGCTGCAGCAGTTGCAGCAGGCCAAGGACGTTGCGGACGATGCCAACCGTGCCAAAACCACTTTTTTGGCAACCATGAGCCATGAAATCCGCACACCGATGAGTGCCCTGATCGGGTTTCTGGAAATGGCCTGGAAGCGGGCTGAAGAGGGCGTTGCCGATCGCCGATCCCTTGAGGTCGCCGCTACGGCTGCTCAGCAGTTGCTGGCGTTGATCGGCGACATTCTGGATATCGCGCGCATTGAGTCAGGGCGTTTATCGCTGATGCCCGAACGTGCCAATTTGCGTGATCTGGTGGCGTCGATCTGTCGGGTCTTTGAAGGACTTGCCCGGGAAAGGCACTTGGCGTGGCGCGTCGATCTGGACCCGCGCAGCGACCGTGAGGTGCTGATCGACCCCACGCGCTTCAAGCAGGTGCTGTCCAACCTGTTGAGCAACGCGATCAAGTTCACCCGTGAGGGTGAGGTGAGTTTGACGTTAAGTGTGGTGCCCGGATTGTCAGGGCATCTGGGGGTCAATGTGCGCATTGAAGACACCGGCATCGGCATCAGCGCAGCTGACCAGAAACGCTTGTTCAGTCCGTTCGTTCAGGCCGGTAACAGCCAGCAATCCGCGAGCATGGGGTCCGGGCTGGGGTTGGTGATCAGTCAGGCGTTGTGCGAAATGATGGGGGGGCGGCTGGTGCTGCGCAGCGTCCTCGGCCAAGGCTCGCAAGTCGACATCAGCCTTTCGCTGATGGCGTTGAAGCCGTTACCACCCTGTGCATCAGCCGACAGCGGATCACCGATACCCACGCGGCCACTGACCATTCTGGTGGTTGACGATTACCCGGCCAATCGCCTGTTGCTCTCAAGCCAGCTGAGCTACCTGGGGCATCGCGTGATGGAGGCCGAAGAGGGCGAGCGAGGGCTGGAACTGTGGCGTACACACGAGTTTGATGTGGTCATCACTGACT
Source organism: Pseudomonas sp. FSL W5-0299 (assembly GCF_005930655.1). Taxonomy (NCBI): domain Bacteria; kingdom Pseudomonadati; phylum Pseudomonadota; class Gammaproteobacteria; order Pseudomonadales; family Pseudomonadaceae; genus Pseudomonas; species Pseudomonas sp. FSL W5-0299. The sequence goes on along the minus strand of NZ_RXHX01000014.1, from coordinate 69,029 downwards.
GCAATATGCCGAAGCTCAGCGGTTATGAATTGACCGGTGAGATACGCGATGAAGAGCGCGCGTATGGCCTGCTGCCGACGCTGATCCTGGGTTTTACCGCCAATGCGCAGCCTGAGGAAAAGGTCCGGTGCCTGGAGGCGGGCATGGACGATTGTCTGTTCAAGCCGATTCGGCTGGCGGATCTGAGTAGTTGGTTGGCCGACCGGTTTGCAGAGACGACGAACGAACAACCCCCATCATCCGAGATCGATTTGAGCGAGCTGGAGCAATACGTCGGAGAAGACCGGACGTTGATCAATCAATTGCTGCGTGAACTGGCAATAACCAATCGCAACGACCGCGAACATCTGCTTCAAGCACACGCCGACAACAATCTCCCGGGGCTGCGAGACCTGGCGCACCGTATCAAGGGCGGTGCGCGCATGGTCCGTGCCCAACGGTTGATCGAAAGGTGCAAGGCGCTGGAACGTGCCTGCGCCGAAGGTCGTGCGACATCGATCGACGAAGCCGTCGATCAATTGCAGGACGCCATGCGAAGTCTCGATCAGAGCCTTGAGACGGGCTGACACTTAATCCCAGTGCGGCGCGATACCTTTGGGGCTGGTCAATCGATGGCCGCGATCCAGGCTGGCGATCAACGCCATGTCGGCTTCGCTCAACTGCAGGTCACAGGCTTTCAGATTGCTTTGCAGGTTGGCGCGTTTGGTGGAAGAGGGGATAACCGCGTACCCCGACTGCATGGCCCAGGCCAGCGTGACTTGGGCCGGGGTAGCCTGAAGACGAGCGGCGATTTGCTGGATGGCCGGGTCTTTCAACACTTCGCCGTAGGCCAGGGTCATGTAGGACGTGATCTGGATGCCCTGGCGCCGGGCAAACTCAACGACCTTGCGGTTTTGCAGGTACGGGTGCAGCTCGATCTGGTTGGTCGCGATGTTCTCGGCACCGACCGCTGCAATCGCTTTTTGCATCAGCTCGACGGTGAAGTTGGAGACGCCGATCTGCCGGGTCAGGCCCAGTCGCTTGGCTTCGAGCAAGGCGCCCATGAACTCTTCGACCGGCACTTGATCGTCCGGGGACGGCCAGTGGATCAGCGTCAGGTCCAGGTAATCGGTCTGCAGTTTGCGCAGGCTCTCTTTGAGGCTGTCGATCAACCGGTCTTTGGCGAAATTGGCGATCCAGATTTTACTGGTGATGAACAATTCTTCACGGGCGATACCGCTGGCGGCAATGGCCTCGCCGACCTCGGCTTCGTTTTCGTAGATTTGCGCGGTGTCGATCACTCGGTAACCCAGCGCGAGGCCGGTGCTCACCGAATCGATGACCACTTGGCCTTGCAAACGAAAGGTACCAAGACCGAATGCGGGAATAGACATCAATGACTCCAAGGGTTGCAGTGGGAATGGACAGGAGTATCCCCGGCTGCCTCCCTGGGAAAAACCGCTGGATGGGCAAAGCAATGTTTACCGCAAGTCATGAATCGGGGGGCCGCCTGGAGGATTGAGGGTGTCTGGTCTGCCGTCTTCGCGGGCAAGCCTCGCTCCTACAGGGGCGGCGTTGCGTTTGTAGGCGCGAGCCTGCTCGCGATGGCCACAACTCGGTCTCGGAACTTACCCCCGAGCCTCAAGAATCATGCAAGTCGTCGACCCCGTCGCATACAACCGCCCATCCACATCATAAATCCGCCCCTCGGCCAGCGCGGTGGAGCGGCCCAGATGCACAATTTTCCCTTCGGCCCGGACTGGTCCGCTGGCGCCGGTCAACGCCCGGACGTAGCTGATGCGCAAGTCCAGCGTCGTATACCCCTGGCCCTTCTTGAGCTGTGTATGAATCGCACAGCCCATGCACGAATCCAGCAAGGTCGCCGCGTAGCCGCCATGCACGCTGCCCAGCGGGTTGTAGTGCCGCGAATCCGGCGTGCCCTGGAAAATGAACAGCCCGGCCGACCATTCGATGGGGATGAAATCCATCAAGGCGCCGATGGGCGGTGAAGGCAGTGCGCCGTCGCCGATACCCTGGAAAAACTCGGCGGGTGACAGCGCGCTGACCTCAGCCATGGACAGGCTGCCCGGTCCGGCCAGACGCGAGCGCATGGCCTGTTCCTGGGCGATCCATTGGGCGAGGGTGGCGTCGCGGGTGGGGCTTTGCATGATGAGTTCCTCGAACGAGAGCGGATATTATGGTTGTAATCCCGATCGATATTATGTCCGAAATAAAAACTCCGCCAGCCCCGCGTGTCGAGTCGTCACACGCTATCGCCCAGGCGCAATTCCTCGCCGATTACCGGCCCTGTCGAAACCTTTGCCATCGTTCTCCAGGTAGAACGCTCAGGCTGATTTTTGCCGTCTAGTGCATTGAAGCGTTCGGTCTTAAGCTGAGTCCATTGCGTCAAACAACGAATTTGGAGGCAGGATGAAAAACATCATCGGTATTTACACCAGCCCGCGCACCCACTGGGTCGGCGACGGTTTCCCGGTTCGCACACTGTTTTCCTATGACAACCTGGCCAAACACATCAGCCCGTTTTTGCTGCTCGATCATGCTGGCCCCACCGAATTCACCCCGACCACCGAGCGTCGTGGCGTGGGTCAGCATCCGCACCGCGGTTTCGAAACCGTGACCATCGTTTACAAGGGCGAAGTGGAGCACCGCGACTCCACCGGCAGCGGCGGCAGGATTGGCCCCGGCGATGTGCAATGGATGACCGCGGCGTCGGGGATTCTCCACGAGGAATTTCACTCCGAAGAGTTCGCCAGGACCGGCGGCACCCTGGAAATGGTGCAGCTGTGGGTCAACCTGCCGGCCAGGGACAAAATGGCCGATGCCGGTTACCAGACGATTCTCGATGGCGACATCCCGAACCTCCCGCTCAAGGACAAGGCTGGCAGCTTGCGCTTGATCGCGGGCGAGTTTGAGGGGCACACCGGTCCGGCGCGCACGTTCACGCCGATCGACGTCTGGGACCTGCGCCTCAACGGCGGCAAGTTGTTGACCCTCGACCTGCATGAAGGCCGTAACACCGCGCTGGTGGTGTTGCGCGGCACGGTTGAGGTCAACGGCCTGGAACTTATGCGCGAAGGGCAGTTGGCGTTGTTCGAACGCGATGGCCATCAGCTCAGCCTGGAAGCCAATGATGACGCCGTGGTGTTGCTGCTCAGCGGCGAGCCGATCGACGAACCGATTGTCGGTCACGGCCCGTTCGTGATGAACAGCGAGCAAGAGATTCATCAGGCCTTTGCTGACTTCCAGTCGGGCCGTTTCGGCCAGATGAGCGATTGAGCTCATTGTCTTGACGCTGGGCTGTGCCAACACTCATCCCGCAGTTTTTTGAGGTGTTATCAGATCCGCATTTACTCCTACACTGTGCCCATCCGTACATGGCTGGAGTTGTTTGATGCTGTCACTGCTTACCAATCACCCCTTGATCAGCGCGCTGGTCCTGATCCTGATTGATCTCGGCTTGTGGCGCTTGATCAGTGCCAACGGCAGCAACTGGAAACTGGTCGTGCGGCTGGTGATTTTTGCGCTGTTCAGTGTCTTGTTGTTCAACGAAGGCATGAACCCGCTGGAGCCGGCACCCTGGGCCGATAACGTACCGCTGCACCTGGCGGCCACGGGGTTGCAGATCGGCTGGTGGCTGTTCGGCGCGCGCACCCTGACGGTGTTGATCGGTGCAGTGATGATGCAACGGGTCGGGCACACGGGGCGGTTGCTGCAGGATCTGCTCGGTGCGGTGATCTTTCTGATCGCCGTCATCGCCGCCCTGGCCTATGTGCTCGAACTGCCGGTCAAAGGCGTGCTCGCGACCTCCGGTGCATTGGCGATCATCGTCGGCCTGGCCTTGCAAAGCACCCTCAGCGACGTGTTCTCCGGGATCGTCCTCAACACCACCAAACCCTATCAACTGGATGACTGGATCTCCATCGACGGCACCGAAGGCCGGGTCACCGACATCGATTGGCGCGCCACGCGCCTGCAAACGTCCCAGGGCAGCATGGTGGTGATTCCCAACTCGCTGGCGGCCAAGGCCAAGATCATCAATTTCAGCCGGCCGAGCGATATGTTCGGCGTCTCGATCAGCCTGCAACTGAGCCCGCACGCGCGCCCGCAAACGGTGCTCGACGCGTTGGAGCGGGCGATGCAGGGTTGCCGTTATCTGCTGAGCAAACCGGCACCAAGTGTGGCGTTGAAAGGCTCGAGCGCCAGTGGCGTGGAGTACGAAATCAGTGGCTTCGTGGTCTCCATGGATCAGAAACGCATGGTGCGCAATCTGCTGTTCGACCTGGCGTACCGGCACTTGCAGGCGTCTGGTGTCAGCCTGTTGTCGAGCGTCGAATCCAACGCGCCTGCCGTCCTGTCACGGCCACGGGCGTTGCTGGACAGTTCGAACATTTTCTCGACCCTGCGTCAGGAAGAGAAAGACACCTTCAGCCAGAACATGACCCTGCAAACCTTCCGCGCCGGTGACATGATCCTGCCGGCGGGTGAGGTCAGCGATCACCTGTTTATCATCGAATCGGGTGTGGTCTCGGTGCAGTTGAGCCGGGGCGGGGTCAAGTTCGAATCCGGGCGCATGGGCCCGGGCGAGGTGATCGGCGAGGGCGGGATTTTGTCCGATACCGCGCTGCCGGCGGAGTTCAGCGCCAAGACCGCCTGCAGCTTGTATCGCATCGAGAAGGACTACCTCAAACCGTGCCTGGATGCGCGTCATGACATCAGCGAAGCGATGACGGCGTTGCTGGATTTCCGCTTGCACAAGGCGCAGGCCCTGACCCAGGAAGTGCCGAAGGTGGTGGAGAAGAAAGGGTTTTTGCGCTGGTTGCGCAGTCGGGCGTAGGGGGCTTCGGGGATGAGCACTGCGCGGTTCGTGAGCAGGAAAACCGCGTTTCAGCTCGCCAATCCATCATCGGCACATCCAATGGTCTCCTTGACTTTGGTGATATTGGTTATTTGTGAGAGGGGTGTGGGGGATTAACTTGGCTCCACCCCCATTTGGTATTGGAGTCCACCATGAAACCTCGCCTCGATTTCTACACCGCGTCCCCTGACGCACTCAAAGCCATGATCGCGCTGGAAGGCGCGGTTTCGAAGCTGCCGCTGGAAAAGACCCTGATCGAACTGGTCAAGCTGCGCACCTCGCAAATCAACGGCTGCGCCTTCTGCCTGGACATGCACAGCGCCGATGCGCGCAAGGGCGGTGAAGACGAGCGCCGTCTGTACACATTGTCGGCCTGGCGTGAAACGCCGTTCTTCACCCCGCGTGAACGTGCGGCGCTGGCGTGGACCGAGTCCCTGACGCTGCTGAGCCAGACTCACGCGCCGGATGAGGACTACGAACTGGCGGCGTCCGAGTTCAGCCCGAAGGAATTGGTCGACCTGACCGTGGCCATTACCACCATCAACGCCTGGAATCGCCTGGCGGTGGGTTTCCGCAAAATGCCTCAAGCCTGATCAGTGAGCGTCTGTTGACGGTGCGGCCGGTGGCTGCACCTTGCGCATCAAGGGCACCATCGCCGTGGCAATGATGAAGCACACCATAATCATCAGAAAGGCGTCGCCGTAGGTCTGGGTCTGGGCTTCGCGGTAGGTCAGCAGCCAGAGTTGATGCAGGCTGGCGGTGACGCCGGCGTCGCCGCTCTGGCCGAGGGCGGCGAAGTTATTGCCGACCTGGGACAGCCATTGGTTCAGCGCTTCGTTGGTGCTGTTGAGGTTTTCCGCCAACCGGGTGAAGTGCAGGTTGGTGCGGTCGTTGAGGATGGTCGCACACGCGGCAATGCCGATGGCGCCCCCCAGGTTTCGCATCAGGTTGAACAGCCCCGAGGCATGTTTGAGCCGTGCCGGCGCCAGTCCGCCGAGGGTTAATGTCACCGTTGGCGGCACGGCCAATTGCTGGGCGATTCCGCGCAAGGCTTGCGGCAGCATCAGTTCTTTGGCCCCCCAGTCATGGGTGATCGGGCTGAAATCCCACATCGACAGCGCGAACAGACCAAGGCCGCTCATCATGATCCAGCGCAGGTCGATGCGATTGGCCAGAAAGGCGTACAGCGGAATCGCCATGATCTGGAACACTCCGGTGGAGAAAACTGCCAGACCAATGTCCAGCGCACCGTAGCCGCGCACCCGGCCGAGGAACAGCGGCGTCAGGTAAATGGTGGCAAACAGGCCGATCCCGGTGACGAACGAGAAGAAACAACCGAGGGCGAAGTTGCGGTCCTTCAAGGCGCGCAAATCGACGATCGGGTTGGCCACATGCAAGGTTCGCCCGATGAAAGCCAGGCCGGCCAGGCCACTGATCCATGCCGTGGTCAAAATGGTGCTGTCGCTGAACCAGTTCCAGCGCGGACCTTCTTCGAGGGTGTATTCCAGGCAACCGAGAAACAGCGCCATGAACACCATGCTCAAGTAGTCGGCGCCCTTGAGCAGCGACAGTTCCGGCTGGTCGATTTTCACCAGCATCGGCACCGCCACCGCGACGAAAATCCCCGGCACCAGGTTGATGTAGAACAGCCAGTGCCAGGATGAAATGTCGGTGATCCAGCCACCAATCACCGGCCCCAGGGTCGGTGCCAGCGAAGCCACTGCGCCGATGGTCGCGGCCGCGATCACCCGTTGTTTGCCGGTGAAGAAAAAGAACGCGGTGGTGAATACCAGCGGGATCATCGAACCACCGAGAAAGCCTTGCAGGGCACGGAAGGCGATCATGCTCTGGATGTTCCAGGCCGCGCCGCAGAGCAGGCTGGCCAAGGTGAATCCCACCGCAGAAGCGCAAAACAGCCAGCGCGTCGAGAACACACGCGACAGCCAGCCCGACAGCGGGATCACGATGATTTCGGCAATCAGGTAACTGGTTTGCACCCACGCCGTTTCATCGGTGCCGGCCGAGAGTCCGCCGCCGATGTCACGCAGCGAAGCGGAGACGATCTGGATATCCAGCAGCGCGATGAACATGCCGATACACATGGAGGCAAAGGCGAAAACCTTGGTCGCCGTCGCCATGTTCGCGGCATTGAACGGTTGCGCGGGGGCGGCGAGGGCGCGGCTCATGGCGCGCGGGCCACGGCCGGGGTTGCAGGTTCCTTGCGAGTGTCCACTTCGGCGGTGACCGACAGGCCCGGACGCAGGTGGCCGAGCACGCCATCGGCCGGATCAAGCACGATGCGCACCGGCACCCGCTGAACGATTTTAGTGAAGTTGCCGGTGGCGTTTTCCGGCGGCAGCACGCTGAACTGTGAGCCACTGGCCGGCGCGAGGCTGTCCAGATGACCATGAAACGCCTGCCCGGAAAGCACGTCGGCATGAATGACCACCCGCTGCCCCGGATTCATGCGCGCCAGTTGATCTTCCTTGAAGTTGGCATCGACCCACAGACCACTGGACGGTACCACCGACAGCAGTTGCGAACCGGCCTGGGCATAAGCGCCGACCCGCGCCCGACGATTGCCGATTACGCCGTCCACTGGGGCCTTCAGTTCGGTGTAATCCACGTTCAGTTGCGCCAGATCACGTTCGGCATGGGCCTGCATCAGCGCGGCACGGGCCTGCTGCTTTTGCGTTGCGATCACGTTGAGCTGCCGCTGCGCCGCCAGCAGTTCGGCCTGGGCCCTCGAACTGAGGGCCTGAGCCGTTTTGAACGTCGCGTCGGCGCGTTGGGCGCTTTCCACCGAGACCGCATTACTGCCAACCAGTTTTTTGTAGCGCGCATTGTCGTCCCGTGAGCGAGCGGTTTCGGCGCCGGCGGCATCGATGCCGGCGCGGGCCTGGCCGATCACCGCGTGTTGCAGTTGTTCGGTGGCGTCGAGGTTGGCCAGCAACGCTTCTTCGGCGGCCACCGCGCCGTCGGCCCTGGCCAGGTTGGCGCGGTAGTCACGGGCGTCGAGGCGGATCAGCACATCGCCGGCCTTGACCTTCTGATTGTCGGTGACCAGCACTTCTTCGATGTACCCCGCGACTTTCGGGCCGATCACTGTCACGTCGCCGCCGATATAGGCATCGTCGGTTTCTTCAATGAAACGCCCGGTGGTCCACCAATGCGTCGCGTACAGCCCGGCAAACACCAGGGCAGCGATGGCCGCCGTCAGCAAGACCAACCGTTTGAGCAGGGGAGACTTGGGTGTGCTCACCGGGACAGCGACGTCGGGTTCGAGGCTGGGCATGCTGGTCATTGAGTGAATACCTATGGGAAGCGGGTCTTTATTACGCGTGTAATATGACGCAGGTAATATTTTGTGGCAAATGATTTCTGTTGCCAGTCGTCAGGGCGATGACAGCGGGAACGAACAGGAACGACAAGGAAACCAATTGTTTAAGAAATGTAAGCGGTGTAGGACGCGTCTTGCATTTGTGTAGGAACGATCTGACTATCACTCGCATTGATGAGGTGGCATTAAGCCATTTGATGATGACAGGGATGTTGAGTGCCGTATTCGTTTCGCGTTGTGCCTCGCCGTTGTTGCTCGCCTTGCACGCTGTTGTTGGCTTCGTTGTTGTGCCTGAGTGCTTCTGCACTCCAGGCGGCAGAGCCCTCCGCCCCAGGCCAGGAAGTGCTGCGCCAGCAACAACAGCAACAGCGCGATCTGCAACAGCTGCAACTGGAGCAGCGTCGCCGGCAACTGGAGCGCGGCAGCTTTGGTCCTGCGCCGGTCGCGCCGGCCGTCCCCGCCAGTGTGCCCGCCGATGAACGCTGCTGGCCCCTAAGTGGCACGCGTGTCGGTGGCGTCACCCTGATCAGCAGCAAGACCCTCGACGAGCGGATTAAGCCGCAACTGTCGTCGTGCATGGGCGTCGGCCAGATCAACCATCTGCTGGCGACCATCACCGGCCTGTATGTGGACGCGGGGTACATCGCCAGTCGGCCGTACCTGCGCAGCGCTCCGGTCGCCGGGCAATCGCTGGATATCGTGGTCGATGAAGGTTACGTCGAGTCCATCGAACTGGCCGACCAGCGCCTGCCGGTGTCCCTCGGTGGCGCCTTCCCCGGAATGCTCGGCAAGCCGCTGTACCTGCGCGATCTTGAGCAAGGCCTGGATCAGTTGAACCGCTTGCGTTCGCTTGACCTGACGGCCGATATAGCCCCCGGCTCGCAGCCCGGCGCCTCGCGGATCATCCTGCGTTCGCGCAGCAGCGGCCAGTCTCGCTGGGCGTTGGGCCTGGGCGTCGACAACCTCGGCAGCGCCAGCACCGGGCGTGATCGCGACACCCTGAGCCTGAGCCTCGACAGTCCGCTGGAGCTCAATGACGCCCTCAACGTGAGTGCCAGCGACACCCTCAATCGCGGTGATCGCTACAGCCGCAACGCCAGCGTTTATTACGCCATTCCCTACGGTTACTGGACCTACAGCATATTCGCCAGCCATGCCGAATACCGCGCGCCGTTCAAGCTCAGCACCCTGAAATTCCACAGCAGCGGCATCACCGACCAGCTCAGCGTGCGCGCCGACCGGGTGTTGTGGCGCGATCAGAGCCATCAGTTCAGCGCCAACCTGCAACTGGCCCACAAGGACGTCGACAGTTATCTGGAGAACATTCGCCTCGGTATCCAGAGCCCGACCCTGACCGTGGCCGAAGCCGGTTTGAACCTGTTCTGGCTCAACAGCGCCGTGTGGAACCTGGACGTCAATTACGCCCAGGGCCTGCGCTGGTTCGGTGCCGATGACGATGCCCAGCGCCAGGTCAACGACCTGCCCAAGGCGCAGTTTCGCAAGTACCGCGCCGGTCTCAGCCAATGGCGAAACGGCCAGTTTGGTCAGCAGACATGGCAGTGGCAAAGCCAGTTGAACATTCAGTACAGCCCCGATCCGCTGCCGGCCATCGAACAACTGCTCGGCACCGATGATTCCGCCGTGCGCGGTTACCGGGTCAACAGTGCGTCCGGTGCCAGCGGCGCGATCTGGCGCAACACCTTGCGCCTGCCGTTGCGCAGCGATTGGCCGGTGCAAGTCACTCCGCGCCTGGGGCTGGACAACGGCTGGATCAAGGCCGACTACGGCACCCAGGGGCAACGCCTGAGCGGGGCCAGCGCCGGGGTCAACCTGAGCTGGAAAAACCTGCAAGTGGACGTCGATTACCAACGCAGCCTCAACACCCCCAGCGGTTTAAGGCATGAGCCAGAGACCTGGCTGATGCGCATGGGGTTGCAGATATGACCACCGACTCACCCGACACACATTCAGCCGTCGGATCTGTGCGCGACAGCCTCGGCAATCATCCCAACGCGCAACGTGATGCCGCACTTTTATTGAGAGGTTCCTATGCCTGAACAAACATTTGCGTTCCATCTTTCCCCTCGGGGAAAACTGCGCTGGGCGATTGCCAGCCTGTTCCTGATTGCCCATCTGCCAAACGCCCTCGCGGGTGGCGTGGTGGTCGCACCGGGCCCCGGCGGCACCGCACAACTGCAAACCCAGGGCGGCGTGCCGATCGTCAATATCGTTGCACCCAACGGCTCGGGCCTGTCGCATAACCAGTTCCTCGATTACAACGTTGATCGCCAGGGCCTGGTGTTGAACAACGCCTTGCAGGCCGGGCAATCCCAACTCGCCGGGCAACTGGCCGCCAACCCGCAGCTCCAGGGCCAGGCCGCGAGCGTGATCCTCAACGAAGTGGTCAGCCGCAACGCCTCGGCCATCAACGGTGCCCAGGAAATCTTCGGCCGCGCCGCCGATTATGTGTTGGCCAACCCCAACGGCATCTCGGTGAACGGCGGCAGTTTCATCAACACACCGAACGCCAATCTGGTGGTCGGCCATCCCGAATTGAACGACGGCAAGCTGCAAGCCCTGAGCACCCGTGAGGCCTCCGGGACGTTGCAGATTCAGGGCGCGGGCCTGCAAAACCATGAGGGCTCGATCAACCTGATCGCCCCGCGCATCGACAGCCAGGGCAGCCTCAACGCTCGGCATCAGCTGAACCTCACCGTCGGCCGCAATCAAGTGGATTACGCCTCGGGCCAGGTGAAAACCGTGGACCCGGCCGGCAACACCACCGACCACCGCATCGACGCCAGCCTGTTTGGCGCCATGCAAGCGGGTCGCATCAACATCGTCAGCACCGCTGAAGGCGCCGGCGTGCGGGTCGGGCCGGTGCAGGTCGCGGGTCGCGAGGGTGTGCAGATTCGCTCTGCAGGGGATTTGAGCATCAGCGGCCAAGCCGTCCCCGACAGCCTTGAGGTAATCCGGGCAGGCGTTCGCAGCAGCCAGGGTGACGTCCGCTTGCACAGCGGCAAGGACCTGACCCTGGCCGCCGCCGACGTCAGCGGTCGCGACGTCAAACTCGACGCCGGACGCAACTTGACCTTGAGCACCGTCGAAAGCCGCCGTCTCCAGGAGACGCGCGAAAACTGGAACAACAGCACCATCGGCATCACCTGGGAAACCTACGATCGCACGCAGACCGACAGCGATTCACGCCAGCACGGCAGCCAGATTCTCGCCAGCCGCGACGCGCACTTGTCGTCCGCTGGCGACACCGAGCTGAAAGCGGCCAAGGTCAAAGCGGCGAACAATCTGAGTGTGCAAAGCGGCGGCGATTTACGCCTGAGCGCCGCCACCGAAAGCCACACCCAGACCGATCAGGGCAACCACCGCAAACACTTGTGGAAAGCCGATTGGAACACCAGCAGCGAAGAGCAGCGCAGCATCACCAGCCACTTGGAGGGCGGCAACATCGCCCTGCAGACCGCCGCGTTATTGCGTTCCGAAGGGGCTGAGTTGAGCAGCGCCGCTGACATCCACCTCGCGGGAAAACAGGTGGAAATCACCAGTGCGAGCCGCACTCAGCGCACCAGCGACAACCGTTACTCGGGCGATCTGGTGGGCGGCGGTTTCTTTGGCAAGACCGGCGACGCCGATCAGGGCAAGACCCAGAACCAGGGCAGCAAAATCAACGCGGCCGGCAAGTTGATCGTCAAGGCGGACGACGTGCGGATCAGCGGCAGCCAGGTACGCGGCGGCACCGAATCGAGCGTCATCAGCGACAAGGGTTCGCTGGTGATCGATGGCGTACAGGACACTTCTCACACCAATAGCCACGACAAAGACAGCAAGTTCTTCGGCATCACCAAGGACGAAACCCGGCAGAACGCCAAGGACAGCAGCACGGTGCGCAGCGAGCTGACCTCGGACAGCAACCTTAGGCTCAAGAGCGCCAAGGACATTGAGGTGGCCGGTTCCACGGTCAAGGCTGGCGGCAACCTGAGTGCTGACGCGGCGGGGGATGTGAAGGTGCATTCCGCGCAAGACACTCGCGACAGCAGCACAACCACCGAGACGCGTGGCTTCGATGCCTACGCCAGGGAAAACAGCCCGGACGCCGGGCAGTATCGTGCCGGTGTGCATTACGAAGACAAGCAGAAAACCGTGACCGGCAACGACATCAAGCAGCAGGGCTCAAGCCTCAGCGGCGGCACTGTGCAACTGGCGGCTGGCGGCGACCTGACGCTCAAAGGCGCCGAGGTCAACGCCACACACGGCGACGCGACACTGACCGGCAAGAACGTCTCGCTGCTGGCCGAGCAGAACAGCCACAGCACCTCGACCGATAAAACCGGCACCAGCGGCGGCTTCTACTACACCGGCGGCCTCGACCGCGCCGGCAGTGGCATCGATTTCGCGCACACCTCCTCGCAAGACACCACTGGCACAACCACCGCGCAAACCAGCGGCGTGCAGAGCAGCGGCAACCTGAACATCAACACCGGCAAACTGACCACCGAAGGCGCGCGTCTGGATGCCGGCAAAGGCCTGAATGTCGCTGCCGTCGAGGTGGACAATCGCGCTGCGCACAACACCGACAGCAGCACCCACAAAGACAGCAACTGGTCAGCGGACATCGGCGCCAACGTCGAGTACAAGGACATCGCCCGGCCGATCGCCGGAGCGGTCAAGGATGTGCTGGCCGGCAAGGTGCCGGACAAGGATGCGCTGGCCAACCTCGGTCAACCCAACGTCGGCATCGACGTTGCGATCGGTCATCAGAACGCCAGCCATACCGAGCAAACCAGCACCGCCGTGGTCAGCCAGTTCAAGGGCGGCACCGTGGAGATGAACGTGGTCGGGACGTTGCAGGACCAGGGCACTCAGTACCAAGCGAGCACGGGCAAGGTCAACATCAACGCAGAGACCTTGGTGGCGACCGCCGCGAATAACACCCGCCGCAGCACCGATCAGGCGCTGGACGCCAAGGCTGACGTGCGGGTCTACACCAAGACCGGTGAGGACGTGAACGTCGCCGGCAGCGGTGCGGGCGGCAGCAGCCAGACGCGCAAGGACACGTCCACCGCTGTAGTCGGCAGCTATGCCGGCAGCAAAGGGGTGACCATCAACCTGCGTGGCGATGGCCAGTTCGAAGGCAGCCATTTCGATGGCGGGCAGGGCGGTGTCTCGATCAAGACCGGCGGTGACCTGGCGCTGAATCAGGCCACTGACCGCCAGAGCAACGACACCTCCAGCCTACGCGGCAACGGCTCGTTGAACGTCGGCACTGCGCCGGGCACCAACGGCACCAATGTCGATCTGGGTGCGGGTTTCCAGCTCGATCACACCGGCAAACAAACCCGAGACAGCCAGGCGCAGGTGTCGAGTATTCAGGGTAAAGGTCCGGTGCTGTTGAGCAGCGGTGGCGATCAGATCCTGCAAGGGACGAAGGTCGACACGCGGGGCGGCATTGACTTGAAAGCTGGCGGCCAACTCGATCTGCAAGCGGCAACCGACACCCACACCGCGACCGGCAGCAACCTCGGCGGCGGCCTCAAGGTGGGCGGCAGCAAAACCAGCACGGAGATAAGTGCTGACCAGGGCGGCAACGTGAGCGGCAATTTCAACATCGGTCGGGTCAACGAAACGACCCGGACTTTGACCGGTGGACAGCTCAACAGCCAGGGCAACATCGCCCTCGGTGGTGACGCGATCCACCTGCAAGGCACCCAGGTCAGTGCCCCGAGCGTCAGCCTCGATGCGCAGAGCGGCGGCATCCTCCAGGCGTCGGCCGAGTCCACACAGAACCGCACAAACTGGAATGTGGCACTGAATGCCGGTGGCAACCTGAGCAACAGCACACCGGTCGTCGCGGATGAAAAGCACGTCGCCACAAGTGATCACGGCTTCAATGCCGGGGCCAAGGTCGGCGTGGATTACCTGCAAGGCACGACCCAGCAGAACAGCCAGATCAAGGCTGACAACGTGGTGTTGAACAGCGTGGGTGATACTCGTCTGGCGGGTGCGCGGATTGATGCGACGACCGTCAGCGGCAAGGTCGGCGGTGACCTGAGCGTGGAAAGTCGCCAGGACAGCCAGACTAGCGCCAAGGTTGATGTTGACCTCGGCCTGACAGGCAAGAAGGCTGCACCAGCCGACAAGGACAAAGTGGCCGAGAACACCAAACCGGGCGGGACTGACTACAAGCCGACACTGAAACTTGATGGCGGTTACGCGCATAAGGACAGCGTCGGCCAGGCTTCCGGTATCAGTGGCAGCCAGGGTGTGAATCTGAAGGTGGGCGGCGCCACGCAACTGAGCGGTGCACGGATTGCATCGACTGACGGCCGCGTGGGTCTCGGTGGTTCCAAAGTCACCACTGCCACCGTGAGCAACCGTGATTACGGGGTTAACGCCGGTCTGGATTTGCCTGAAAAGGCAGCGGGTGAAGCCGGTAAACCGGTCGTTACAACCCCGGGTGAGCACAGCATCAAACTCGGTCCGGTCACCCTGGGCGGTCATTACGACAGCCAATCGTTACAAGCTGGGATCGACGAGAAAAACATCTAGGCTCCGCCTTCCCTGTGGGAGCGAGCACGCTCGCTTCCCCATTTGATTGTTAGCGGGAAACTTGCGGTGCGTGACTCGGAGGGGTTCTCAGCCCTGCCGTTTCACCACCGTCCACCGTCAACACCGTACCGTTGACGTAGCTGGACGCTGGCGACAGCAACCAGCAAATCGCCTGGGCCACTTCTTCGGGCGCGGCCAGGCGGCCTATGGGAATCCTTGCGGTCAGGGCAGCCAGACGAGGTGCGTCCTTCATGATCGCGTCCATCATGCGCGTGGCGATCTGACCGGGGCACACCGCGTTGAACCGTACGCTTGCGCCATATTCCAGGGCCAGCGCCTGCGTCATGCCAATCAAGGCCGCCTTGCTGGCGCAGTAAGTGGCCAGTCCCTCTTCGCCGGTCTTGCCGGCGATCGACGACACATTCACCACCGCTCCATGACCCGCCTGCAAGCCGGGCAAGGCGTGCTTGATGAAGAAAAATGCCGAGCGGGTGTTGACCTCGAACATCGTGTCCCATTCCAGTTGTGAGGTCTGTGTGAGCGCCTTGCGCCCGGCCATGCCGGCGTTGTTGACCAGACCTTGCAAGGAGCCGTTACCCAGTTCCAGTGCGCGGTAGACGACGCGTTGACAGTCGGCCTCTTGCCGCACGTCGCCCGCCACGAACGTGCTGCCCGGCAGGCGCTGGGACAGCTGCTCTCCCGCATCGACGTCACGTCCAGTGAACACCACTGACATGCCCTGGCCGATTAACTGCTCTACGGTGACGGCACCGATGCCCTGGGTGCCGCCGGTCACGATGTACATGCTCATAGGTTATTGCTCCTTGAGTTGGCGGGCGTTGCGTTGTGCTCGCAAGGTCAGCCAGGTAGTGGTCATCAGCCCGACAATGCCCACCAGTAGCAACAATGTCGACATGGCGAGAATCGAGGGGTCGATGGTGTCGCGTATGCCATCGAACATTTGCCGGGGCAAGGTCCGTTGGCTGGGGCCGCCGATGAACAGCACCACGACGATTTCATCGAACGATGTCATGAAGGCGAAGAGTGCGCCCGATATCACACCAGGTGCGATGATTGGCAAAGCAATACCCGCGAAGGCCCGCACAGGTGAGGCGCCGGACATGGCGGCGGCCTTGAGCAAGGTCATGTCGAAACCCTGCAGGCTGGCGGCAACACTGATCAGGACGAAAGGCGTGGCCAGGACGGTGTGGGCCAGAATCAGACCGAACAAAGTACCTGTCAGGCCCAGTTTGCCGAAGAGAAAATACATGCCCAGCCCGGAGATCACAGGTGGGAAAATCATCGGTGAAATCAGCAGGCCGAGCATTCCGCTGGCGGCTGGCAGGTTGCGGCGTGCAAAGGCCAGCGCGGCCAGCGTTCCGAGCAATGTCGCCAGCAGTGTCGAGGCGATGCCGACCCACAGGCTGTTGCTCAGCGCTTGCATCCAGGGACCGCTGGTGAATACCCGTTCATACCATTGCAGGGAGAGTCCCGGGAGCGGGTAGGAGAGGAACGTGCCACTGCTGAATGAAATCGGTACCACCGCCAACAGTGGTGCGATCATGAAAATGCTCATCAATAGACCGAACAACACATGAGCCTTGCGGGCGAGGTAAGCCTGTATGAAATGGTTCATGGGAGCTCCTTCAGCGCAGGCCGGCAATCTGGCGAATACCCACCAGGCGCGCGGCCAGCAGGTAAATGACCATGACACAGGAAATCAGCACCAGCCCGAGTGCCGAGGCCATGCCCCAATTGACGGTGGTGTTGGTATAGAACGCAATGAAATAGCCAAGCATCTGTTCGCGGGCACTGCCCACCAGGGTCGGCGTCACGTAGTAACCCGCCGCGACGATGAACGTGAGCAGGGTGCCGGAACCGATCCCCGTCAAGGTCAGGGGCAAGTAGACCTGCATGAACCCGCGTATGGGATGAGCGCCGAGTGAGGCTGAGGCGCGCATGAAATGGGGCGGGATATTTTTCATCACGTTGTACAGCGGCAGCACGCTGAACGGCAGCAGGATGTGCACCATCACGATGTACACACCCGACAGGTTGAAAATCATCGGCAGCGGGTGATCGATCAGGCCGAAGCGCAGCAGTAACGTGTTGACGATGCCTTTGTCCTGCAGTACCACGATCCAGGCCGTGGTTCGTGCCAGCAACGAGGTCCAGAACGGCAGCATGACCGCCAGAAACAGCAAGACTTGCAGGGCCGGTGAAGCCTTGACCATCAACGCGGCAAACGGAAAGCCCAGCAACAGACACAACAGCGAGACTATCAGGGCGATTTTCAGGGTCTTGAAGGTCAAGTCCAGGTACACCCGCTGGCTTTCTTCGACCGGCGCGACACCTTGATCCGTTTGCTTCAAGTCCAGGGCGGCCAGCAGGTAATACGGCGTATAGGCCGGGGACGCGCGGCGAAAGTCCTCCCACACCAGTGGTGAAATCCAGCGTTCATCGATGGCGGCCAAACGCTCTCGGGCGCTCTGGCTTTCCGGGTTCGCCAGCGGCGTTCTGTAGGTCCGTGCGGTGTTCATGACCAGGAAGCGATAACCACTGTTCTCGTAGTTGAGGCGTCGTGCCGCCTCACCAATGACTGCATTGCTCGGGGCGTTGATAAAGTCTTGCTCGAGCGCATCGAACACCCGGTCAGTTGGCAGCGCCGTTGAATCCTTCGCCGGCTCGTCGACCATCGTCCTGATGGCCGTGGGGAACGCTTGTAGCAGTTCGGGATTGCTGACGGCCCGGTAGAACATCATGCCGATCGGCAGAGCGAAGAAAACACAGGTGTAAGCCAGCAGCGGCAAGAGCAGCAGCATCGAAACCCAGCGCTTGCGGCGACTGGATTGATAATGGGCGACGGCCAGCGTGTCGACGCAAGCCGGTGCATCTATTGAGGAAACGGACATAGTGAAACCCACCTTGATAAAACCATACTCGAACCGCGCCTCCGTCATCGGCGGCGCGGTCTTGAGGCCTGTTTACTGTGCGACCCAGCGGGTAAACCGGTTCATCAGGTCTTCCTCGTAGTTGACCCAGAACGGTGTATCGAGCAGCAGGGCATCTTTCATGTTGGCCGGGGCGTTGGGCAACGCGCTGGCCGTCTTCTCATCCATGGCCGCTATGGCCTTGCTGTTGACAATGCCGTAAGGAATCGCGTGGGCGAAATCGCTTTGGGCCTTGGCACCGAGAATGTAGTCGAGGAGTTGATAACTGGCGGTTTTGTTCGGGGTGTTCTTGATGATGGTCCAGTAGTCCATGCTGTACAGCTGTTGCTGCCAGATCAGTGGAAAATGGTTTCCCTGTTGATTGGCGATGGCGATCCGGCCGTTGTAGGCGGCACTCACGGCGATGTTACCGGCGGCCAGCCATTCCAGCGGCTGAGCGCCGGTTTCCCACCATTGGATGTAGGGTTTGATTTGGTCCAGTTTGGCAAATGCACGGTTCTGTCCCGCCGGGGTCGCCAGCAATTTATAGACGTCGGCCGGTGCGACACCGTCGGCCATCAAGGCAATTTCCAGGGTCATGCGTGCCTGTTTGCGCAAGCCGCGTTTGCCTGGCCATTTCTGGACGTTCCAGAAATCAGCCCAGCTTTTCGGGCCGTCGGCGCCAAATTTTTTCGGGTCGTAGGTCATCACTTCGGACCAAACAAACGCCCCCACACCGCACTCCGAAAAGGCCTCGGGATTAACCTCGGGCGCATTCTTCAATTGTTTGTGATCCAGGTCTTCGAGCAGGCCCTGTTCGCAGGCCAATTCCATTTCGTTCTGGTCCATCTGCACCAGGTCCCACGTGGGATTACCTGACTCGACCATCGCTTTCTGTTTCGCCAGGCCGCCGCCGTAGCTGTCTTGAACCACCGGTTTGGCGCTTTGCGCGGCAAACGGTTTGAACCAGGCCTTGTCGAAAGCCTCCTGCGTGGCGCCACCGAAACCGACCACCGTCAGGTCGCGGGCCTGGGCGAGGGGGCCGGTCAGTGCTAGCGTGAGTACAAGGGCCAAGCGTGTTGAATGTGAGTGCATGGTGCAACTCTCCTGCTGAAGGAAAAGCAAATAGGGATTAGCGGGTGTACCGGCAGGAAAGCGGCTCAGGTCGAGTGATCGAAACTGTGCATAGTGATGACCTTCTTATTGTTGTGGGTGTGGTGTGTTTCGGTGGTGACAAGGGTTTTGGGTCAGGCGCGGAGCGGTGCTCAACCCTGCGCGAAAACCCGCGCGTCTTCGGGGCGCCAGCTAAAACCGATGCGCTGACCGTTGTTCAAGCCCTTGATGGCCTCATCGTTGGCGGTTTTCACAATCAGCGTGTCGTCGTTGTCCAGTTTCAAGTGAATGCGCAGGTGATCGCCCAGGTAGACACGGTCGGCCAGAGTTGCCTGATAGCTGTTCTGATTGATCGGGGACAGTCGGATGTTCTCCGGACGGATCAGCAGCTCGACTTTTTTCGAGGCGCCGATTGGCACCGTCACGCCCATGCCACGGGCCTCGAAACCAGCGTCAAGTGCGACCTCGACCTCATGCCCATGGCGTGCAACGAGACTCCCGCGCAATACATTGTTTTCACCGATAAACGTGGCCACGTAAGCGTTTTCAGGATGCTCGTACAGCGAAACCGGATCGCCGATCTGGGCAATATCACCTTGATGAAACACGGCTACCCGGTCGGACATGGTCAAGGCTTCGCCCTGATCGTGGGTCACGTACACCACCGTGACGCCGAGTCTTCGATGCAACTGTTTGATTTCGTACTGCATGTGCTCGCGCAGGTTCTTGTCGAGAGCGCCGAGCGGTTCGTCCATCAGGATGACCTGTGGCTCGAATACCATGGCGCGGGCAAGGGCGACGCGTTGCTGCTGGCCGCCGGACAACTCCGTGGGGCGCCGTTGCTGCATGTCATGCAACTGGACCATCTCGATCGCACGCTTGACCTTGCTCTGCACCTCGATGCGATTGAGTCCGCGCATTTTCAATGGATAAGCCAGGTTCTCGGCCACGGTCATGTGCGGAAACAGCGCGTAGTTCTGGAATACCATGCCCATGCCGCGTCGGTGTGCCGGGACGTTCTGGATCGGTTTGCCCATCATGCGGATTTCGCCGCGGGTCGGGGTTTCGAAGCCGGCAAGCATCATCAGCGTGGTGGTCTTGCCCGATCCGGACGCACCGAGCAGCGTCAGGAATTCTCCTTGCGCGATGGAGAGATTCAGGTCCTTGATGATCAGCGTCTTGCCGTCATAACTCTTTTGCACATGGTTGAGGTCGATCAACGCACCGGATGAGTCGAGGGAATGGGCGAGGCTATTCATGAGCAGTGTCCCGTGGCGTGATTGACGTCGTTCAGCGCGTCCGTCAGGCGGCTGACCAGTTCGCGCAGCTGTGTCGGTTCAATAATGAAAGGTGGCGCCAGGGCGATTGAATCGCCCATGTTGCGCACGATCAGGCCGTGCTTGCGTGCCGCCAGTTCGACCTGCGCGCCGATCGCCACCTGCGCCGAAAACGAGCGTCGCGATGACTTGTCAGCCACCAGTTCCAGACCCGCAACCAGCCCGATGCCGCGGATTTCGCCAACCAGAGGGTGGTCGAACAGTGGCGCCAGTTCGCCGTGCAGAACCTCACCCAACTGGCGGGTGCGGGCAGGGATGTCCAGCTCCTGGTAGATGGATAGCGTCTCAAGGGCGACGGCGGCGGCCACCGGGTGCCCGGAGTAGGTGAAGCCATGTCCGAAGCCGTTCAGTTGCTGGCTCTGTTCTTCAAGCACTCGGTAGACCGGGCCGCTGACCACGGTGCAGGAAATTGGCTGATAGCCCGCCGAAAGGCTTTTGGCGCAAGCCATCATGTCGGGTGCAAAGCCCATCGTCTGATGGCCGAACCACTGACCGGTACGACCAAAGCCACAAATGATTTCGTCGGCCAGCATCAGAATGTCGTAACGGGCCAGCAGTGCCTGTACCGCGGAAAAATAGCCGGATGGCGGGACGATCACGCCGCCGGCTCCCATGACAGGTTCGCTGATGAAGGCAGCGATGGTGTCTGCTCCTTCAGCCTCGATGCGTCGCTGCAAGTCGGCGACCAAGCGTTCGCAGAAGGCGGCCTCAGACTCACCGGGCAAGCCATTACGGTAGTAATGGGGGCACTCGACATGAATCACCTGGTCCAGCGGCAAGCCGAATGCAGCGTGCATGTTTGGCAACCCGGACAGCGTCGCCCCCATCACCGTGGAGCCATGAAAACCTTTCTGGTGGGCGATGATTTTCCGCTTGTGCGTATTGCCCCGCGCCCGGTGCCAGGCCCAGGACATTTTGATCATCGAGTCGTTCGCTTCCGAGCCCGAACAGGCAAAAAACACTCTCGCATCCGGTAGTGGCGCGAGGGTGGCGATGCGTTCGGCTAAGCGTGCCGTCACCGCTGGAACCCGATGATTGAAGGTGTGGTAGTAGGGCAGCACGTCGAACTGGCGTTGTGCGGCGTCGGCCAGTCGACGATTGGAAAACCCCAGACTGGCACACCAGAGACCGGACATTCCTTCAATGTATCGCTGTCCGTGTTCGTCGATGACGTGGATGCCATCTCCGCGTTCGATGACCATCGGGCCTTGTTGTTGATGGCGCCGCAGGTTGGTCTGCGAGTGCAGGTGAAAGCGTTGATCTGCCTGGGCCAGAACGCTGGCTGCGGGGGTGTTTTCGTGCGGCACGAGTGGCATCTCCGAGAGCTGAAATCAATATAACTTATAAGATCGCAAAATTCGGCCTAGTCTGGCCGGGGCATTTCTGCCTGTTGGAAAAAATAACGCCAACGGCTTGTTGTTGCAATATATATCTTATAAGTTGTAAGAAGGAGGCCGTGAGAGCGGTCGCCTTTCTAACAACCATTCAGGAAATGCAGCCATGTCGATAGCCGCTCCACCCCCCATTCCCGTTCCGGTCGAGGACCTGAGTCCCGGGCACATCGCCCACCTCAAAGAGCGCGCGCTGTTTGTACGCCTGGAAACCGTGCGCCTGATTTCCATCGCCAAGGTGGGGCACTACACCTCGGTGTTTTCCTGTGCTGAAATTTTCTCGGCGCTGTATTACGACGCCATGCGCTTGCGCCACGGCGAGCCCAAGTGGCCAGGTCGTGATCGCTTCTTGATGGGCAAGGGACATGCCGCAGTTGGGCTGTATCCGTTACTGGCGGACTGGGGCTTTTTCGACAAGGCGCTGCTCGACGGCTATACGCGCCTGGGTAATCCGTTAGGTGATCACCCGGATATGCGCAAGGTCGCGGGGGTCGATTTCAGTTCCGGTTCCATTGGTCATGCATTGTCCGGCGGACTGGGCATGGCGTTGGGTGGACGGCTGCAGAACAATCCGTTCGATGTGTATGTGCTGCTTGGCGACGGCGAAATGCATGAAGGCCAGGTCTGGGAAGCGGCAATGGCGGCTGCGCATTACAAAACATCGAACCTGATCGCGATCATCGACCGAAACGGTTACCAGCTCGACGGCAAGGTCGACGACATCATCGGAATTGAACCGCTGGGCGACAAATGGCGCGCTTTCGGCTGGGACGTGCATGAGGTCGACGGGCATGACGTCGCCGCCGTGGCTCGTCTGTTGCGCCAGCTGAAAGCCGATACGCAACGCGAAAAGCCTGTCTGCGTGATCGCCTTGACCGTCAAGGGCAAAGGCGTCGAGTACATGGAAACCGAGCCCGGCTGGCATCTTGGCTGGTTGGCCGAGGAAGACGAATTGCTCGCTATCGAAGAAATCAAATCCAAAGGAGGTGTGCAATGAGCTCGCCCGTCAGCGCCGATACCTGGCAGTACCGGCAGATCAACGCTCGCGCCCCCGGCCTGAACTATTTGTCTGATGCGTTGATCGACCTGGTTGACGCCGGTCACAAGATCGCCGTCGGCACCGCTGACCTCCAGTACTCCAACGGCTTGAGTCGCTTCGCTCAGCGCCACCCCGAACTGTTTATCCAGTTCGGTATCTCCGAGCAAAACATGGTCACCGCGGCGGCGGGCATTGCCACCACCGGGAGCATGCCGTTTGTGGCGACATTCGCTTCATTCCTGGCCTTGCTCTGCTGCGAGCAGATTCGCATGGATGTGGCCTACAGCGCACTTCCGGTGCGGCTGATCGGACACCATTCGGGAATCAGCCTCGGTTTCTATGGCACCTCGCATCACGCCACCGAAGACCTGGCAATCACCCGCAGCATCGCTGATCTGACGGTCGTCGCACCCGCCGATGGCCCACAGTTGGCGGCGGCGATACGTGCCTCGATCAACCATTCGCAACCGATTTACTTCCGTATTGGTCGGGGCCAGGAACCTAACGTTTACCCCGATGACGTGGTGTTCGAGTTTGGCAAAGCCATCGTTCATGAGCGGGGTAGTGACCTGACCCTGATCGCCACCGGCAGCATGCTTCACCCGACGCTGGAAGCCGCGCAGGCCTTGCGCGCCAGTGGTTTATCGGTCGGGGTGATCGATATGCACACCATCAAACCGCTGGATCGTGATGCGGTGCTGCATGCGGCGGGCGAAAGCGGGTTGTTGATGACCGTCGAAGAACACAACGTGCTGGGAGGGCTGGGCGGTGCTGTGGCGGAAGTGCTGGCCGACACGGGTCAAGGGACGCGTTTGCGGCGTCACGGGATCGAAGATGAATACAGCCTCATTGCCCCGCCGACCCATCTCTATCGCCATTACCGGCTGGATGCCGTGGGTATTGAAGCCGTTGCCCGGGAGGCACTTGCCCCAGGAGTCGATCATGTTGCTTGACGCCAATCAGTCCTTGCATGAACGGGCTCGGCAGGTGTTGCCGGGCGGCCATCTGAGCCCGAGCCGCAAACTCGGTCAGCCTTATGCGTTTGTTCGTGCAGAAGGTCCGTATCTGTACGACGCCAACGGCGACCGTCATACCGATTTCCACTGTGGTTTCGGCGCGCATGTGCTCGGGCACGGCAATCAGGCGAT
This sequence comes from Pseudomonas sp. FSL W5-0299, assembly GCF_005930655.1. NCBI lineage: Bacteria > Pseudomonadati > Pseudomonadota > Gammaproteobacteria > Pseudomonadales > Pseudomonadaceae > Pseudomonas > Pseudomonas sp. FSL W5-0299. The sequence continues at coordinate 45,315 of NZ_RXHX01000014.1, read as the reverse complement.
TCGTCAAAAGGTTGCACACGTCAGCGAACGCCTTGACCTGATCGGCGCCGGCATTACCGATCTGGAAGTCGAGACGGCGCAAGCGCTGGTCGAGTGCATTCCCTGCGCCGAGCAGGTCGCGTTTTGCAACAGCGGCTCCGAAGCGACTTATCACGCCTTGCGCCTGGCGCGGGCCGTCACCGGCGCCAAACGGATCATAAAATTCCAGGGCGGATATCACGGCTGGCACGACTATGTGGCGATGAACGGCCAGACATCCCGTGAGCGCATGGACAGTTTCGACCCGATGTCTGACGGTATTCTGCTGGATGCCGCGCAGTACACGATCATCCTTCCGTATAACGATGCCGAGGCGGTGGAGCGTTACCTCAAGTCCAATCCGGGGGAGGTCGCGGCGATCATCGTCGAACCGATTGCCCACAACATGGGCTCGGTGACGGCATCGACGGCATTTCTGCGGGCGCTTCGGCAATTGACCGTCGAGCACGGCGTGATTCTGATTTTCGATGAGGTCATCACCGGCTTTCGTCATGCGCTGGGCGGCTATCAGTCGATCGTCGGCGTGACACCGGATCTGGCAACCTTCGGCAAGGCGGCTTCATCAGGTTATCCCGTGGGCTTGGTCGTCGGCCGTCGGGATCTGTTGGAGCGCGTAGGGCAGTCGGGCGACCGGGGCGTGTTCATGGGCGGAACGTTCAATGGAACGCCATCGACGCTGGCGGCGGTGCTGGCGACCATCGAGGAGCTTTCTCGCGAAGGCGTCTACGAACGCCTGTTCGCCATGGGCGACTATTTGCGCGGGCAGCTCGACGGCATTATCCAGCGGCTGGGCATTCCCGCTCAAAGTGCCGGATATGGGTCGGTCTGGCTGATGTACTTTTTCGAGGGGCCGTACAGCCAGTACCGTGATTTGTTGCGCAACGATGACGCGCTGGACCTGGCGTTTCGCAAGCGTTTGATCGAGCAGCGGATGATTTTTCAGCCATTACCCCTCAAGCGCCTGTACCTGTCGACCTCGCATACCACAAAGATTCTCGATGAAAGCCTCGACGTCATCGAAAACACCCTCAAGGCGCTGATTCGCTAGGCCGAGCAACGGAGAGCGGCACGCGCAGTGCCGCTCTTTCTGCATATGATTCCCAAACCGCTGTAGAGCGAGGTTGAGTGTTACTTATAGGATATAAGACAATGTATTTCAGATTTTTGGCGCAACCCCGACAGGCTGCGCAATAAAAAGCATTATCCAGGAGTTCGACCGTGCAGATTCAACCGCTGGAACAAGGCAACCTGTCCGCCCGCGCCTATTACGCCATTCGCGAAGGACTGATCGCCGGCAACTTCCGGCCCGGCGAGCGGCTGGTCATGCAAGACCTGGCCGACAAGCTTGGCACCAGCGTCACCCCAGTCCGCGAAGCCTGCCTGAGGCTGGTCAGCGAGCGCGGTCTCGAGTTGCGTTCGGGCCGTTTTGCCATGGTTCCGGAGCTGACCATGAGCCGGTATTTGGAGGTGCGCACGATCCGCATCGCACTGGAAGGCCTGGCCGCTGAGCTCGCCACGCGCAACGTTACGCCGCAGGACCTGACTCGGCTGGAAGAACTGCATGCCAGTTTTCAACAAGCCGACCAAGCCAACGACGGTCCGCAAGCAATGCATTTCAACCGTGAGTTCCACTTCACGGTCTACCGGTTGGCGGCAATGGACATGCTGACTGCCCAGATCGAAGGGTTGTGGGTTTCCATGGGGCCGATCCTCAATCTGTTTTACACCAAGGGGCATAACACCTACATCGGTGCCGACGAGCATCTGGTACTGATCGAAGCCCTGCGCGAGAAAAAGCCGGCCAAGGCGCGCAAGGCCATTGCTGAAGACATTATGCGCGGTGGTGTCAGCATCATCGGCTTCATTACCGAAAGCGAAGGCAAGTAATCCGAGATTGAAGTAGATAACCCACCAGTTCCTCGATACGGACCTGGGGAATGTTGGCCGCACGGCACGGCGACGTGTTCTGGGAGTTAATCCAGGGCGTGGGGAAGGGGCGGGATTGATGGATTGCGACCAGTTGCCGAAGGAAATCATCAAGCAGCAGCGATGCCCGGCGTTGCACCGGACATCGCGCTAACACTCAAACTCGCTCAAAAATCGCCGCAATACCCTGACCACCACCAATGCACATGGTCACCAACGCATATCGCCCGTTGATGCGCTGCAGTTCGTGAATGGCTTTGGTGGCAATCATTGCGCCGGTCGCGCCCACTGGGTGACCGAGGGAAATACCCGAGCCATTCGGGTTGACCTTGGCCGGGTCTAGGTCCAGTTCCTGGCTGACCGCACAGGCCTGGGCGGCGAAGGCGATGTTGGCTTCGATCACGTCCAGGTCAGCCACGGTCAGGCCTGCGCGTTTGAGTGCCAGGCGTGTAGCGGGAATCGGGCCCAGGCCCATCAGTTCTGGCTCAACACCGGCGTGGGCATAGCTGACCAGGCGAGCGAGCGGGCGCAGGTTGTTGACCTGCACCGCGCTGCCGGTGGCCATGACCAGTGCCGCAGCGCCGTCGTTCAGGCCCGAGGCATTGCCGGCCGTGACTGAACCGTCCTTCTTGAACGCCGGCTTCATCTGCGCGAGTTGTTCCAGGGAAGTGGAACGCGGGTGTTCGTCGATGCTGAACAGCGTCGTTTCCTTGCGGCCACGGATTTCGACCGCTGCGATCTGCTCACTGAAGTAGCCATTGGCGATGGCGAACGCCGCGCGTTTTTGATCTTCCAGGGCTAGAGCGTCTTGCATGTCGCGGGTGATGCCGTTGCGCTCGGCAATGTTTTCGGCGGTGATGCCCATATGGATGCCATGGAACGGGTCATGCAGGATGCCCAGCATGTAGTCGATGGCCTGGACGTTGCCCATGCGCGCGCCCCAACGGGCGGACGGCATCAGGTACGGGCCGCGGCTCATGGACTCGGCACCGGCGCCGATGGCAATCTCGGCGTCGCCCAGCAGCAAGGTCTGGGCCGCGCTGATGATGGCTTGCAGGCCGGAACCGCAGAGGCGGTTGACGTTGTAGGCGGGGGTTTCCTTGGGGATACCGGCGTTCATCGCGGCGACCCGGGAAATGTACGCGTCGCGGGTCTCGGTCGGGATCACGTTGCCCATCACCAGATGGCCGATTTGCGCCGGGTCCACGCCGGAGCGCTCCAGGGCGGCCTTGACGGCCGTGGTCGCCAGATCGGCCAGCGGGACATCTTTGAGCGAGCCACCAAAGGAGCCGATGGCGGTGCGTGCGGCGCTGACAACAAATACGTCTGGGGTGTTCATGAAGGCTTTCCTGTAGATGGGTTCTTTTCAGTGCTGCGATTAACCAGTGCGTTCAACGCTGCCTGCGCTTCAGGGGTGGTCAGGCGCTTGATGAACAGCAAGTTCTCCTGGCGAATGGTGGCTTGCAGTTCCGGCATGGACGTCTGCTTGAGCAGTTGCCGGGTCTGACGCAGGGATTCCTGGGGGAGCGCCAGCAGGCGACGAGCCATGCGCTCGGCGGCCGCCAGGCACTGTGGCCCGTCGTCGAACAGTTCGTTGGCCAATCCGCACGCGACGGCGGCGGCACCGTCCAGGCTGTCGCCCCACAGCAGCAAGCGCGCCGCCCGGGCATGACCGAGCAGGCGCGGCAGCAGCAGGCTGGCGCCGAACTCCGGGCACAGGCCCAGGTTCACGAACGGCATGCGCAACCGGGCATTGCGCGTGACCAGCACCTGATCGCAATGCAGCAGCAGGGTGGTGCCGATGCCGATGGCCGCTCCGCAGACCGCCGCGATCAACGGTTTTTGCAGGTGGATCACCACGCGCATCAGGCGAAACGCCGGGCTATCCAGATCGGTCGGCGGATGCTGGAGAAAATCCGCCAGGTCGTTGCCACTGGTAAAGCAGGTGTCGCCACCGGTGACAATGATCACGCCGATTTCAGCGTCTTCATCAGCGGCCAGCAACAGATCGGCCAGCTGCGTGTACATGCGGTTATTCAGCGCGTTGAGCTTGTCGGGGCGGTCAAAGGTGAGCGTCAGTACACCTTCGTTTCGTTCTTGTTTGATCAGGTCGTTCATGTACGTGCCCTGGGTGATCGCTATGAACGGCACTCTAAGCGCGGGACCGGCGCCGGATCTATGACAAAACCAGTCAACGAAACTGCCGCTTTTTGCCATGTCGGCCGTCGCGAGCGCCACAAACCGGCCCACACACCCATTCGGGGTATGGCGCGGTTGGTTGAATCGACCAATAGTGGATTCATCCGCTCATCCAGATCGGAACTCGCTTGATAAGGTGAATTTGCTATGCGCAAGGCCTTCTTGGTGATGCTTGGTGCGTTGATTGTGCCGCTGTCGGCAGCCGTCCACGGCGCCGAAGTGGACGATAGCCACACGCTGCGGCTGTATAACTGGGCGGATTACATTGGCGAAAAAACCATTGCCGACTTTCAGAAAGCCACCGGCATCCGGGTGATCTACGACACCTTTGATGCCTATGAAACGGTTCAGGCCAAGTTGCTCACCGGTCACTCCGGCTATGACCTGGTGGTGTTGAACGCTTCCCTCGCACCACCGCTGATCAAAGCCAAAGTGTTCCAGCCGCTCGATAAAAAGTTGCTGCCAGGCTGGGCCAACCTGGACCCGAAAGTCTTGCAGGACTTGCAGGGGTTCGATGCCGGCACGCTGTACTCGGCGCCCTATACCTGGGGCAGCAATGGCATCACGTACAACGTCGACAAAATCAAGGAGCGCATGCCGGACGCGCCGATTGGCTCGTTGGCGATGATCTTCGACCCTAAAATCGTCTCGCGCTTTGCCGATTGCGGCGTGACCCTGGTCGATGCGCCCACTGAAGTCATTCCACTGGCGCTGAAGTACCTGGGGCGCGACCCGCGAAGCGCCGCGCCGGAGGACCTCAAGGCCGCCCAGGATTTGCTGCTGTCGGTCAGGCCGTACATCCGCAAGTTCGACTCGGTCAACTACCTGACCAGCCTGCCCAATGGCGATGTGTGCATGGCCATGACCTGGTCCGGCGATTACGCGACCGCCATGGCTCGCGCCGAAGAAGCCAAACTGAAGATCAAGCTGGCCTATTTCATTCCCAAGGAAGGTTCGCTGATCTGGTTCGACAACCTGTACATCCCCGCCGATGCGCCCCACGTGGCCAACGCCCACACGTTCCTCGATTACTTGATGCAGCCACAAGTCATGGCCGACGTGACGGACTTCATTCACTACGCCAACAGCAACGCGGCGGCCACACCGTTAGTGCACGCCGACGTGCGCAATAACCCGGCGATTTATCCCGATGACGAAACCCGCCAGCGGCTGTTTCCGCAAAAAACCCAGGATGCAAAAGAGATGCGTGCCATGACCCGGGTCTGGAGCACGGTGAAGAGCGGGATTTGATCGTTTACCCCCTTTGGTTTGAGGTTTGTGTATGGCTACTCCAACTCAGAAAATGCTGTCGAGCGTTGATAACGCCCATTTGCTCAAAGCTGATAAAGCCCACTACATGCACGGCTATCACATGTTCGACGAACACGCCGAACAGGGTGCGCTGAACATTGTGGCCGGTGACGGCGCTTATATTTACGACACCCAGGGCAACCGCTTTCTCGATGCGGTGGGCGGCATGTGGTGCACGAACATCGGGTTGGGCCGAGAGGAAATGGCGCTGGCGATTGCCGACCAGGTCCGGCAACTGGCGTACTCGAACCCGTTTTCCGACATGTCGAATAACGTCGCCATCCAGTTGTGCGAGAAACTCGCCAGCCTTGCCCCCGGTGACCTCGATCACGTGTTCCTGACCACCGGCGGCTCCACCGCCGTGGACACCGCTTACCGGTTGATTCAGTACTATCAGAACTGCCGTGGCAAGCCGGAAAAGAAGCAAGTCATCGCCCGTTTCAACGCGTATCACGGCTCGACCACACTGACCATGTCGATCGGCAACAAGGCCGCCGACCGTGTGCCGGAATTCGATTACGCCAACGACAAGATTCACCACGTCTCCAACCCAAATCCTTACCGGGCGCCGGATGGCATGGACGAGCCGCAGTTTCTCGAGTTTCTGATCAAGGAGTTCGAAGACAAGATCCTGTCCATCGGCGCAGACAAGGTCGCGGGCTTTTTTGCCGAGCCGATCATGGGCTCCGGCGGCGTGATCATTCCGCCCAAGGGTTACCTGAAACGCATGTGGGAAGTCTGCCAGCGCTACGACATTCTGTTTGTCGCCGACGAGGTGGTGACGTCGTTCGGGCGCCTGGGCAAGTTCTTCGCCTCGTATGAGGTGTTCGATGTTCAGCCGGACATCATCACCACGGCCAAGGGGCTGACGTCGGCTTACTTGCCGTTGGGCGCGTGCATTTTTTCCGACCGTATCTGGAAAGTGATTGCCGAGCCCGGCAAGGGCCGTTGCTTCACCCACGGCTTCACCTACAGCGGCCACCCGGTCTGCTGCACGGCGGCACTGAAAAACATCGAGATCATTGAGCGGGAAAACCTGCTGGAGCATGTCGACGTGGTCGGCGCGTATCTGGAACAGCGTCTGGCCACACTCAGCGACTTGCCGCTGGTGGGCGATGTGCGCTGCCAGAAGTTCATGGCCTGCGTGGAGTTCGTGGCCGATAAACGCACCAAGGCGTTGTTCGCCGACGAGATCAACATCGGCGAGATGATTCACTCCAGGGCGCAGGCCCGGGGGCTGCTGGTGCGGCCGATCATGCACCTCAATGTCATGTCGCCGCCGCTGATCCTGTCGTGCGCTCAAGTGGATGAAATCGTCGAGACCCTGCGGGTGTGCATTCTTGAAGTGGCGGGCGAACTTGAGCAGAACGGCCTGTATTTCGGCCAATGAGTTCGTCGAATCCGCGGTTATCAGGTGCCGGTTCACCCGCTAGACTGCGGGGCATGAGCAAACCAAACGATGACACATTGATCGCCTTGCCCTTCGGCGCCTTGCATAAATGGCACGGCGAAATGCGCCAGGCCTTCGCCCATATCGATGAGCCCGACGCGCTGAGCTTTTTGGCGTCGGCCTTCGGGCATCTGGTGGCAATCGAATCGGTGATGATCAGCCTGGAACACAAGGACCGCCCGCCACAATTGTTGTATCAGCGGGGCATCCCGGAAAAATACCGGGAGTCGATCATCGACCGCTATTTTTCCGGGGGCTACCTGCTCGATCCGTTTTGCCTGGCGGTGGAGCAGGGGCTGGCGCAAGGGTTTTATCACCTGGAGGACATTGCCCCGGACAACTTCTTCGACAGTGAGTACTACAAGACTTACTACTTGAAGGCCGGGAGTTCGGAAGACAGTTTTTACATTGTCGATACCGGCCATGACACCCAGGTGTCGGTGAGCCTGTTTCAAGGCTTCGGCGGGGAAAGTCTGCGGCTTGAACAGCTGAACCTGCTGCGGGCGGTTGAGCCGCTGGTGCGCGAATTCATCAGCGAGTTCAGCCGCCGGGGCTTGCAGCTCAGCGCCGTCAATGAGGGCGTGCGTGACGATCTCAAACAACGTGTGCAGTCTGCCTTCGAGCAGTTCGGCTGCGACTTGCTGACCGAGCGCGAGCGGGAAGTGGCGCACATGGTGCTGCGGGGGCACTCGGTGAAATCCACGGCCAGCCAGATGAGCATCTCGCCGGAGACGGTGCGCATGCACCGCAAGAACCTTTATCTGAAGTTGAACATCGGTTCACAGTCGGAATTGTTTGCGCTGTTTATCGAGTGGCTGCGCAAGCACTGATCCAACCGCCAGCCGCTCCCACAAGGCATCACCATAGAAGACGGGATGAGCAATTAGCCGGGTCTTCGAACCACTACGGATCTGACTTTTTATCTACCTGGGGAGCCAAGGGGCTATCCAGCACCCAATGCATTTTCTGAAAGGCTTTGCGCTCGCGCGCGACCGCAGCGTCCCATTCATCCCCGAACGCTTTGCCCGAGCGGACCAGCTCCATGACGGCCGCCGTTGCGACGGTCAGTTCGAGGCGCGCCTGGCGCAGGTCTTCGTTGAACTTCTCAATCGTCATCCATGCACTCTGAAAGTCGTCGCAGCCGTTTGTATGGCCGGGAAGCAGATTTTTTCGGCCAGATTTGAGGGTCGATTGGTAGCAAGTCATAGAGGTTCAACTAGAATTTTAGACGTCGGAAGGCAGGTTGCAGCCGCGCTCAAATAACAAAAACAGTGCAAAACAAGGGGCACCCAACCTTGAAAATTTCAGCCCTCTGCGCTACCGGGAGCTTGTTGGTTTCGACTGCGGTGTCTGCCACCGGGATTATTCCTGTCCTCGACCTGGACTTCACACGACCGGCTATCGAGACCCTGAAAAAAATCGGCATCAATGACGCGTGTATTATTGCCGCCTCCAACCCTGCAGCGTTCACCTACTGCCGGGAAGGGTCATCAACGCTCTGGAAATATCAGGCGCTGGATCTGGAACAACAGGCGTCGATCCTTAAAGGCGAACAGCGACCCTCCACGGATTTCGGGCGAATCACCGTGGTGGAAGTTGACAGTGCCGCCTGCCTGGAAGACACCCCTGCGCCTTTGATCAAGCCGGCTATCACTCGCGGGTTGGCCTTGGGCGTGATCTTGCTGTTTTTGTTGATCGGCTTTCGATACACCTACCGGGCGATCATGCCCCACCGCGATGACCACGAAGAGCTGTCGGACGCGTCCTTGCAACGATTGACCGGATACTTGCCGGCAAAGGCGCTGGGAGCGTTTGGTATTGCCGCTGCCGTGACGCTGGTTTACTGCTTCTGGTGACATCACCGGCAACAGCGTTCGTCCGGACAACTCGGTCAACTGTGGGAGTGAGCCTGCTGCCTGTTTGGCGTACATGTTTAAAGGCGTTTAAGGTTACTTCCTGAAAGCTACAGCGCCTTGCGCCATTGCCTACGACTACGCCAGAATCCGCCGGCTTGTGCGCTTTGGACCCCCTCGGTAACTTGGTCCCCGTCACTGATACCCAGTGATCGGGTTTAGTAGCCCGAAGGTTTGAAGGCTGCACAAGCGTCTGTCAGACAGGTGTTCCAATGCCTGTCCCTGATGGTGGCTGTGCGCAGGGCGCCCTCGGGCGCGCCGGCTTTGCCTTCTTTCCCCGGTCTACTAACCTGCGTACAGCCGCCACCCCTTGTATTAGTAGCGAGGTGTGGCTGCCCATTAAGGAAGAAAGGCATATGTGCAAAGTTACTCCAAACCCGCCAGACACTGATCCGGCATCCCCCTACGAATCACTCGATTCCAAAAAACTCCACGAAGCCGCCGAACGCGCCCTCGACCATTACCTCAACCCCGCCGCCCTCAAAATCCCGGTCATTCGAAAACCGAGCACCATGTTCATGATCGCGCCGGACATCAAAGACGAAGACCTGCTGGCCCACACCTGCGAATCACTGGCCTCGGCCAGCGTCATGACTGCTGATTTCGCGGCGTACCTGGAAGGACCGCATCGGCATACGGCGCTGGGGATCCAGCAGATCATCATGCAAGCGGAACTGGCGGTGAACCGGATGATGGATAACGTCGACGTGCCCCAGTAAGCAGCGTAATACCGCGTCATCGTTCTTCGCGAGCAGGCTCACTCCCACATTAAACCGCGTCCGCCCGGACAACTCGGTCAACTGTGGGAGTGAGCCTGCCCGGGAAGACGACGTATGAAGCGACGCATCGTAGGCATTTTTCGCGATAGGAGATATAAAGCAGGTATCTGTAACTTCCGCACTAATAAACCACTAATTCTCGGGATATACGCTCACTGCTGGACTAAGGAAGTCGATGTGATAACCAGAAGAACCATCACCGATAGCTAAGTGAATCCCGCTGATGCCTTCATTCATTTGTGAGTTGATTCTGTAGTCAATGTTTGAAGCAATGGCCTCGTTGACTCCGATGGCGAACTCCGTCAGTTTAAGTCCGCGAGAACCCGCTGCAAGATCCAGAAGTTTAACGTGCTCCTCATTGTTTACTTGAAGTGACGTGATGGTGTTGTCTTCAATTGATAAGAGCGCCCCATCTTTCGATATTTGATCGCTCAGCCATTTAAGTGGAGTCTTCAAACCCTCTGGTAGTTTCGGGTTGGGCTTTCTAAGTACGGTCAATATTCCCGCAATTTTTAATGTGCCCGAAAAAGAAAACGGGCAAAGCTCTTGTGGGTCCATGTGTGCGTAGTGAACTTCAAAAAACTCAGCTACGGACTGAACGAAATCACCTGACACGTCTTCAGCGAGCAGTGCGTAAGGCTGAGCGTGTGGAGAAATTGAGACTTGCGCATCGGCGTCGTTACCAGACAGGAAAAACTTCTCGTTCGAATTAAGCATGTTTAACACGGAGCGCTGTGTGTGCAATGCACGTTCAAAATTGCTGCTTAGCAAAAGATTCAAGCTATAGAGTGCAATTGCTGTGGTGGGCTCGAACACTTGAGTCGCGCAGAAAACGCTTTTTTTGCTTTCTGTGTTTTTTGCCAGTTCGAACGTTTTTTTTGCAGCGTCATTACTAAAAGAAAACACAATACTGTTTTTTGGTAGTTTCTGTAGCTCAGTAATATTGGCCGTGCTGAATCCTAGGAGCGCACATTCTCTGAGGAAGTCTTCTGAGTCCGCGATGATTGATGGTTTTTCACGGTCAAAGAGTGTCGATATCATATTCGATGGTGACATAAAACCCTCCTGATTCTCTAATGCACGGCAAGAAAGCTTGCCGTGCATTAGACTTATTTAGTCTTCAGTGTGAGCCCAAGCCAGCGGCGCCCATCCGAAATTTTCCGGGCCAGAAGTGATCCGGTTAAGTTTCTCTTTGACGTTTTTTTTTGTTTTTCATTTGATCATCCTTTTTCATTTTTTGGTTTTTGCTCCCTGAATTTCTCGGGAGTGCATAAATTAATACAGAGTTTCTTGATGTGATAAATAGTTTGTTTGAGGTTTTTTAGAATTGTTTTGGCTATGAAGATACTTGGGATGTTCAAATCGGTTATTTATGTAAGTTTGGTCTGTAGTCTTGTTCTGATAATCTGAAATATTGCTTTTTTTGGTTGTGGTCAATGATCTTGTGTCGTTAGGTTTATTTGTGGGCTTGGTTTTTTAGCTCGATATTCAATTGTAGAGAGGGTTGTATAGTGCATGCATCAAAGAAATATCTGACGGATACATCTGTTCATCAAGCCCTGTTAATGGTTGATCTAACCGAATCAAACAATCCCGACCATTCCGTCCGGCTCCTGCTAACTGAAATACTCCAAGGACTTGCCGAAAAAGGTTGGCCTCAGGCTCAACTGCAAACGGGGCCGCGAATTGTCTCCGCCGAGGAAAATTACGGATTACTCGGCTATGACCCGGCAGAGGTCACGCTAGGGAGTGAGCACACCCGTTGGGTCGATGAATACTCGCTGTTGAGAACACAAACCACCAGCCAGATTCCGGCCGCGCTTCATCGAGCGGCTCAAGTGCGGCAACCGGGGCAAACGATCTTGCTGGCCGCGCCGGGTATAACTTTCCGTCGTGATAGCCGGGATCGTTGGCATTGCGCGGAGCCACATCAGATGGATGTCTGGGTATTGGGTGATCCGGAGCTGTCGACGCATGAACAGCTGTTGCGTCTGGTCGGCGACATCCTCAAGTCTGCTGTTCCTGAAAAATCCTGGGTCTACAGCGACAGTCCGCATCACTACACGGAGGGTGGAATCGAAGTGAATGTGGTGAATGACGGTGCTCCGGTTGAAGTACTGGAGTGCGGCCGTATAGCGAGGTCTTTGTTGGAGCGCTTGAAGATTGATCCGCAGCGTCATGGAGGGTTGGCGCTTGGGATGGGGCTGGATCGGCTGACGATGTTGCGCAAAGGTATCCCGGATATTCGCTTGCTGCGAGATCAGAACGTACGAGTGCAGGCGCAGATGCATGATCTGAATCCATGGGCCCCGGTATCACGTTTGCCATCGATTGCTCGTGACATTTCGTTGGCGGTTACGCCCGGGCTGAGCGAGGAGGTGTTGACCGAGAGAATGTTGCAGGCGGCGGGTGACTGTTCTGATTGGATCGAGGAGATGCAGATCAAGGGGCGTTGGGCATTCTCGGATTTACCCGCGCAGGCGATTGAACGACTCGGGCTGCTGCCGGGCCAGGAAAATGTGCTTTTGCGCGTGGTGCTGCGTGATTGTTCGCGATCGATCACTACTGCGGAGGCGAACGCTTTGTATGCGGACATTCAGGCGGCGATGCATGAAGGAGCGCCGGGGGCTGGTTATCGAATGGATCTGCCAAAAGCCTAAAACTAACCTACCCGCGTATTCATTGATGCGTCGCGTCATCGTTCTTCGCGAGCAGGCTCACTCCCACATTAAACCGCGTCCGCCCGGACCACTCGGTCAACGGTGGGAGCCTGCTCGCCATAGTGGTCTTTCAGGCGACATCATTCCTGGGTGACTAACGGCAAACCTGGCGATGTGGAATCCATTGCTTCCCATTAATAGGAAGCATTACTATTCACGCCCCGTCTCCACAGCACACCGCAATGACCCCCAAGTTGCCCCGCAGACACGGCTTTTTCGAGCATTACGAAGAGTTGGTTGGCACCTGGACCCGTCGCCTGAGAAATCGTCAGCAGGCCGAGGACCTGGCGCACGACACCTTCGTGCGGGTGCTTGAGTCCGATTCGTCGGCGGTGGAACAACCTCGGGCCTATTTGCACCAGACCGCGCGCAATATCGCGGTGGATGGTTATCGGCGTGAGGACCGGCGGGGCGCCATGGAGTCGGAGGCGGTTGATCACAGTGGGTCGTCGTCGGGCGACCCGGAGCATTTCATGCAGGCGATCCAGTTGGCTGATTCCATCGAACGGGCGCTCTGCGAGCTGCCGGTCAACTGCCGAAAAGTCTTTGTCTGGCAGAAGATCGAAGGCCTGACCCAGGCGGAAATCGCCGAACGCCTGGGTCTGTCCAAGAACATGGTGGAAAAGTATATGATCCGCACCTTGCGGCATCTGCGCGACCGCCTCGACGGACTGCACCCATGATCGGCCGCGCTTTCTCATCCCCAGCCAAACAGGAACTTCCATGATGGATACTCGTGATTGTGCGTGCGGGCAAACAACGGTGCGCGACGATGCGGTGCGCTGGTTTGTGCGTTTGCAGGAACCGGCCGTGGACGTAGAAGCGTATCGGCGTTTCGAAGCCTGGCTGGCTGAACATCCCCAACATCGCGACGAATTTCAGGTGCTGCAAGGCTTGTGGACGGCCGCCGATCTGCTGCCTGCCAAGCGTCTGCAAGCCCTCTGCGAAACGCCGCCGGCACGTCGCAAGCGTCAGCCGCTGGTGCGTTATGCGGTGGCGGCCAGTGTGCTGGCCGTGGCGCTCGGCTTGGGGTTTTTCAGTGGGTTGAATCACCCGACGACCTACACGGCCGACTATTCCACGGCCTTGGGCGAGCGTCGTCATGTGGCGTTGCCCGACGGTTCGGTGATCGACCTGAACAGTCGCAGCCGCGTGCAGGTGCGCTATGAAAAAGACCGGCGTGGCATCGAGCTGATGGAAGGCGAAGCCCTGTTCAGCGTCGAGCATGACAGCCGCCGGCCGTTCGTGGTCGAGGCGGGTAGCGGCAAGGTGACGGTCACCGGCACGCGTTTCGATGTGCGCCGCGACCTGACCGAAACCCGGGTCGCGGTGGAGCAGGGCACGGTCAAGGTTCAGGGGCAGGGACCTGATGTGATCAGCCTCACCGCCGGCCTCGGCACTCGTGTCGATGCCAAAGGCGTGGTTGCCGCCGCTTATGCGGTCAATCCGACGGAACTGACCGCGTGGCGCAGCGGCAAACTGGTGTTCAACAACGCCAGCCTTGCCGATGTCGCCGCAGAAGTCTCGCGCTACCGCGAGAAGCCGCTGACGGTCGGCAACGACAAAGTGGGCAATCTGCGCCTGACCAGCGTGTTCAAAGCCGACAACACCGACGCGCTGCTCAAGGCCTTGCCGAACATTCTGCCGGTGGCCGTGCGGACCCTCGATGACGGCAGTCAGGAAATAATTTCCAATTAATTTCCAAACCGATTCAGGTTTTTTTTGAGTTCTTCGTCTTCTTGTCCAACTGCAACTGGTTTGCATTAACAGCCGCACACTCTTGCGATCTACAGGACAATGTTCGACGTGAAGAAAACCACCGCTAAAAACAATAAGTCACCTTGGCTGCGGCTCGCGCTCGCCCTGGCCGTCAGTGCCGCGCTTCCCCACGCATTTGCCGCCGACGGCATTCATATTCCCGCGCAACCGTTGGGCCAGGCCTTGAGTGAGCTGGGTCAGCAAACGTCGTTGCAGGTTTTCTTCAGTCCTGAGCTGGTGGCCGGCAAACAGGCCCCCGCCGTCGACGGCGACCTCTCGCCGGAACAGGCCTTGCGCCAATTGCTGCAAGGCAGCGGCCTGCAATACCAGATCGATCAAGGCTCGGTGACCCTGATGCCGGCGCCGACTTCCGCAACGGCCGGCCCGATCGAGCTGGGCATGACCGACATCAAAGTGGTCGGCGACTGGCTCGGCGATGCCGACGCTGCGGTGGTGCAGAACCATCCCGGCGCACGTACCGTGATCCGCCGCGAAGCGATGGTCGAGCAGGGCGCCATGAACGTCGGCGACGTATTGAAGCGCGTGCCCGGCGTGCAAGTGCAGGACGCCAACGGCACCGGCGGCAGCGACATTTCCCTGAACGTCGGCGTGCGCGGCCTGACCTCGCGCCTGTCGCCACGCTCCACCGTGCTGATCGACGGCATACCGGCAGCCTTCGCGCCCTACGGCCAGCCGCAACTGTCCATGGCGCCGATTTCCTCCGGCAACCTCGACAGCATCGACGTGGTGCGCGGCGCCGGTTCCGTGCGGTATGGACCGCAGAACGTCGGTGGCGTGATCAACTTCGTGACGCGCGCGATCCCGGAAAAAGCCACCGGCGAAATCGGCACCACCCTGGAAACGTCCCAGCACGGCGGCTGGAAGCACATCGACACCGCATTCCTCGGCGGCACCGCCGACAATGGCATCGGCATGGCGCTGTTGTATTCCGGCGTGAACGGCAACGGTTACCGCGAGCGCAACAACGGCAATGACATCGACGACGTGATGCTCAAGACGCACTGGGCGCCCACCGATGTCGACGATTTCAGCCTCAACTTTCACTACTACGACGCCAGCGCCGACATGCCCGGCGGCCTGACCCAGGCACAGTACGACGCCAATCCGTTTCAGTCCGACCGCAATAACGACAACTTCAGCGGGCGCCGCAAGGATGTCTCGTTCAAGTGGACGCGGCAGCTCGATGATCGCACTCAGGCCGAAGTGCTGACGTACTACACCGACAGCTTCCGTGGCAGCAATATTGCGGCTCGCAATCAGCAAACCCTGGGCTCGTTCCCGCGCACGTATTACACCTTCGGTATAGAACCGCGGGTGTCCCGTGTGTTTGACGTCGGCCCGACCACCCAGGAAGTCAGTGTCGGTTATCGCTACCTCAAGGAGGGCATGCACGAGCAGGCGAGCCGCCTGGCGCTGGTCAACAACGAGCCAGTGATTCGTCCTGGTTCGGACGGCCATGTGTACCAGGATCGTACCGGCGGCACTGAAGCCAACTCGGTGTACGTCGACAACAAAATCGACGTCGGTAACTGGACGATTACGCCCGGCATCCGCTTCGAACACATCAGCACCGACTGGCACGACCGCGCCGAGCTCGACACCGCCGGCAGACGTGTACCGGAGAAGAACCGCAGCATCGAAAGCAACGAGCCGCTGCCTGCCCTGAGCGTGATGTATCACCTGTCGGAGGAGTGGAAGCTGTTCGCCAACTACGAAACCTCGTTCGGCAGCCTGCAGTATTTCCAGCTGGGTCAGGGTGGCACGGGGGATGAACCCGCCAATGGCCTGGAGCCGGAAAAGGCCAAGACTTATGAAGTCGGCACGCGCTACAACAATGAGGTGTGGGGCGGCGAGTTGACGGCGTTCTACATCGACTTCGATAAAGAGTTGCAATACATCAGTAATGACGCGGGCTGGACCAACCTCGGCGCGACCACGCACCAGGGCATCGAGGCGTCGGTGCATTACAACATGGCGGCACTGGACCCACGGCTCGACGGCCTGACCGCCAACGCCGGGTTCACTTACACCCGCGCCGTGTATGAAGGTGAAATTCCAGGCTTCAAGGGCCGTGACCTGCCGTTCTATTCGCGCCAGGTGGCGACCGCCGGCCTGCGTTACGACATCAACCGCTGGACCTACAACCTCGACGCGTTTGCCCAGTCCAAGCAGCGCTCACCAGGTGTTGCGGTGAACGCCGATGGCAGCTTCACCAACAACTACATCACTGAAGGCTCTGCTGATGGTCAGTACGGCGACATTCCGGGCTACGTAACCTGGAACGTGCGCGGTGGGTATGACTTTGGTTCGCAGCTGTCGAACCTGAAGCTCGGGGCCGGGGTAAAAAACATCTTCGACAAGCAGTACTTCACCCGCTCCAGCGACAACAACTCGGGGATGTACGTCGGTGCACCACGCACGTTCTTTGTGCAGGCCAGCGTCGGGTTCTGATAGCCGAGTCGCCTTCATTCGCGGGCAAGCCTCGCTCCTACAGGGATCACCGAACCTGTAGGAGCGAGGCTTGCCCGCGAAGCTTTCAAACCTTCAACACTTTCCCGCCAATGGCTACCGCCACCAGCAACACCGCCATCAACCCGAAGGCAAAACTCAAGCTGCTGCCATGGGCGATAAAGCCGATCACTGCCGGGCCCGCGAGAATTCCCGCATAGCCCAATGTGGTAATGGCCGGCACTGCAATGTGCTCAGGCATGACCGTCTGTTTCCCGACCGCGGTGTACAGCACCGGCACGATGTTCGAGCAGCCCGCACCCAATAACGCATACCCGACCAGTGCCGCCTCCCAGGCCGGCGCAAACGTCGCCAATGCCAAACCCACCGCCGCCATCAGGCCGCCGAACACCATCACCCGCGTCGCGCCCAGGCGTCGGACAATCCGGTCCCCGGTCAGCCGTCCGGCGGTCATGGTCAGCGCAAACGCGGCGTAACCGAGCCCCGCATACGCCGTGTCAATCCCGCGTTCCTGCGCCAGGAACACCGCGCTCCAGTCGAGCGCCGCGCCTTCGGCCAGGAACACGATGAAACACATGCCGCCAATAAACAGCACGATGCCATGGGGCACGGCAAACGCCGGTCCCGAGCTTTCGCTGCCGTAAGGCAACAGGTGCGGCGCGGCTTTGAGCAAGGCCAGCACCAGAACCACGATCACCACCGCCATCGCCCCCAACGGCGACAGACCCAAGCCGAGCAGGGCGCTGACACCCGCCGCGCCGACAATCCCGCCGAGGCTGAACATCCCGTGAAACCCCGACATCATGTTCTTGCCGCTGGCCCGCTCGACGATCACCGCTTGCAGGTTCACCGTCGAGTCCACCGTGCCCAGGCCCGCGCCGAACATGAACAGCGTGGCGATCAATGCCGGTATTGACGACACGGTGGCCAGCAACGGCAACGCCGCGCAAATCAACAACGTCCCCCCGGTTGCCACACGACGGCAGCCGAAACGCGTGGCGAGCAGGCCAGCTATCGGCATCGCCAGAATCGAGCCCACCCCCAGGCACAACAGCAACAACCCGAGCGTCCCTTCGTCGAGCCCGGCCCGTGCCTTGGCATACGGCACCAGCGGCGCCCAGGCGGCGATGCCAAGACCGGCAATGAAAAAGGCGATGCGGGTGGACATCTGCTCCAGGCGTCCGGGAACAAATGAGGCTTGGGTATTGAGGCTGGTCATATCGATCCTTGGCAAAAAAACGTCGCACTCCCAAAGGGACAGTGACTGACCCATAGGGTTCGGTCAGCGTCCACAGCGGTTTGCGGTCAGGCAGGGCGACATCCTTGCATAGCCTGACCCTCTGTCGCGAGCGCAGGCCGCGAGTTAATTGCCTGTGCAGGCGACAACGTGTGGATGCTGAAGGTTTGCAGCGGTATTTTCCGACGCACTGGCTGTGGTCACGAACGGTTGTCGATCAACGAGCAATAAAACGTGTCACCGAGACGATCTGCGTTCCTTGCACTTGAATGTGCAAGAGCGCGGCAGGAAGGGAGGGCTCGTCGTCGAAACATTCAACAATGACGGTGCTGGCCGTTGTCGCCTGGATCGAAAGGCGTAGCGAGCGGCGTAACAGGCGTTTGATCGCAGCACTCAGGGGGACGGCTGATTTGCCATTGCGTACTTGCTCACAAAACGCCAGCGCTACCTCGCGCGGTGTGGGGGGAGGCGGCGAAACAATTGCGGCTTCGTCAAACAGTCGATTGAGCTGATCGGCCGCAGCCACCGCTCTCGGAAAACCGGCGAAGGCTGAAGCCTGCAGCAATATTCCCGTCAGTTCTGCCGGTGCGAGCCCCGAGGCCAGCCCCGTCTTGAAATGCACACTCAACGGTGGCCCGACCATGCCCGCCGCGACAATCGCAGCAAACGACACCGCTTCACGCAGACGAGGATCCAAGTCAGAACGGTCATGCAAATAACCGTAAACAACACCCACCGCCAGTTCGCCCAGGGCCGGAACCGTTCTGAACAGTGCTTCCAGGCGAGTTGCGCCGTCAGGAACCAGGTCGATGAAGGATTTCCGGCCCTCGCTGTATAGCGTTTCCATGGGAGAGATCGGGTATCGGCTGCTCATGTCGTGCCCTCTTTTCAGACCTGCAACGCCAATCTAGAAGGTGCCTCTTGTCTCGCTCTCGGTGCCGCTGGTGAAGCTGACGTTTGGTCCTGGCTGCCAACGCACGGCGTGCGACGCGTCGTTATTGCGCTCGATGCATTTCCACAGGATGTCTTGATCCGCCGGCACATCAATCGAACCGTTCCATTGGTTCTGCGCAGGCCTGTGGGCCAATGCCACGGCATGACGAGGATCCCAGGCCCCCAGTTCCAGCGATAAGCCCACGGCATAATCGTCGCGCAGCGTGATGAATTCGGCGTTGAAGGTTTCGAACACGCGCGGGTTGTCGGTCTTTAGATCGGCGTTCCCATCGAGGAAGGTGTCGCCCTTATCGCAGGCGCCACAATCATGGCGGCATTCGCTCCGGCCTCTGAGGAACAGCGGTTCATTGCGATTGTTTTCGGCCATGGGGTTGGGTACGACGTCGTAGACCAATTTGACGCCTGCAGTTACTCCGCCGAGTACCAGGGCAATGAGCAGGGACACTAGGGAAGCCCGTTTCATGACCTTCCTCCGAACGTGCATCAGGAGCTTCACTCTGGCCCGGGGGCGAAGGCTTGTCTGCTGTCATAACTGACAGATCTGGCAGACTTGTTCGCAATAAGTGTCGAGGGATTTATAACTGAGTGACTGGAGGAACGCCCGGCTCTTGCTCACACAACGCCCGAACCAGTGGGTCGCGCACCTGCATCAGTTCGAACAGGCCCAGGGCACGTAGCGCCGGCAACGCCTGGAGAATGTCTTGCGTGGCGGCCGTGCGTTGATCCTCCGGTGTCTGGGGATCGATCAGCATCCGGGCATTGATCAGAAAGGCCCCGACCGTGCCTTTGCGCACGACAGTTCCATTGAATTGGCCTTGGTTCAGATCGTCGGGAAGCAGGTCTTCGGCGCGCATGGTTGAGACTCCGGTGAATGAGTGCCCAGACTAATCCGTTGCTCATGGCTAAACTGCGCTATCCGGGTCATTCGATAACGTGAAACTGCCAATGGCTGAACCGCTGATATCTGTTGAACAGGCGCAATCCAACGCAGGGCCGCTGGTGATTGCGTCGGTCCTGGACAGTCCCATTGAGCGCACCAGCGCTCTCCACCGGCATGCGCGCGGGCAACTGTTGGGCGCGCGGCGCGGGCTGTTGACGGTGGAGGCGGCCGATCATCACTGGGTGGTGCCGGCGACCCATGCGGTGTGGATTCCACCCGACTGTGTGCATGGCTTGCGCTCCCACGGCCCCTTCCACGGCTGGAGTGTCTACGTGGTCGCGCCGGCCTGTGTCGTATTGCCCGGACAACCCTGCATCATCGCAACTTCAGGTTTGCTTCGTGAGGCCGTCGACCGGGCGGCGACCTGGAGCGAGGGACCGCTGGATCAGCGACAGGCGCGGATCGCTCAATTGATTGTGGATGAGGTCGCCGCGCTGCCCGCCGAGCACTTCGGTCTGCCGCTGCCACTCGACCCGCGTCTGCGGCGGATCAGTCAGGCGCTGGCCGACGACCTCGCCGACAACCGTTCGCTCACCGAGTGGGCGCAATGGGCCGGTTTGTCTGCCAGGACGCTGGCCCGGCGCTTCGTCGATGAAACAGGCTTCAGCTTCAGCCAATGGCGCCAGCGCGCACGCTTGCTGCGAGCGCTGGAGTTACTCGCCGCCGACGTACCGGTGACCACCATCGCCCTGGAACTGGGCTACGACAATGTCAGCGCGTTCATTGCGATGTTCCGGCGAACGTTTGGCGTGACGCCGGGCCGGTATTTCATCGCAGGCCGTTGACGCCTACAGTACGGGCTCTTTTCAAGCTGACTTTCAGGACCGATCCATGACGCCGTTCTACGATGCTCGAGGCAATATCTACGCGGTGCTGACGCCCGACGAGGTGCGCGGTCGCGGTATCGATTTGCCGGACCAGGCTCGCGACGCCGCGCAGATCCGCGAGCACTGGGCATCGGCCGCTATCGAGGCATTCTGCAGTTGGGCGCCCGGTTCACAGCCATCGGGCAGCAAAGACCATCGCTGCGACGGGCTGCTGGTGGGGCCGTTTCAATCCTCGCCGCCCTTTGATCTGTTGATCGTCAATACCGACGGCACCCTGGCCGAGCGCAGTGGCAATGGGCTGACGATTTTTTCCCAGGCGCTCAGCGAGCAAGGATTGATGCCCGAGGAGCAGGCGTGCCTGCTGCGGGTTCATCACGACAAACGCGATGCGGTTTCGCCGGTGGAAACCACTGTGGACGCCGCTGAGGTCGACGGTGTTCAAGGGTTCTGGCTGGATTTGGGCAAGCCTTCGTTCGGGCCGCAAGCGGTGGGTGCGCGCGAGGCTGAACGCGTGACGCTGAACGAGCGCGAAGTCAGCCATGTGCAGCCGTTGTTGGCGCTTGATCCTGCCTGGAACCGCAGCCAGTTTGTGCGCATCGGCAATCCCCATTGCGTGACGCTGCTGACGAATGCCGACGCGTTGCCCAGCAATGAGCAGATGCGAGAATCGCCCTTGGCTCAAGGCTTGATGCGTATCGCCTATGCCGCGCCGACCGGGGCTGGGCATCCGTGTCCGGCGGGGGTGAATTTACAATGGGCGATGCTTGAGTCAGAGGGGCGAGTGGTGGCGCGGGTGTTTGAGCGCGGGGAAGGGCCGACGGCGTCGTCAGGCACCAGCGCCAGTGCGGTGGCGTGTGCGGCGTGGCGGGTGGGTTGGGTGACGGCGGGTGAAGTGAAAGTCGTCATGCCGGGCGGCACGGCGCCGGTTTTGTTGGAAGAGTCGGAGGGGAAATTGAGTCGGGTCAAGCTGTTTGGCACAGCGCGGTTGATGGGTTGATTATTAGATAGCCATCGCGAGCAGGCTCACTCCCACAGGGGCGTGAGCCGATCACGAAACCCTGTGGGAGCGAGCCTGCTCGCGAAGAGGCCCGCCCAGTCAGCGAAATTTCAGAGCTGACCCGCCCATTCCACCACCGGCATCGTCCGCTTCATCAACACCTTGCCATCGCGCACCGAATACAACGGCAACCCCTGGCTGCGAATCACCTCGTAGTCACTGTCCGCCGACAGAATCAGCAAATTCGCCGGCCGTCCGGCCTCCAGCCCATAACGGTCCCCAAGGTTCATGGCCTTGGCGCTGTTGTCGGTGACCAGGTCCAGCGCACTTTGCAGGTTGCGATACCCCAGCATGTGGCAGATATGCAGCCCCGCTTCCAGCACCCGCAGAATGTTGCCGTTGCCCAGCGGATACCACGGGTCAACGATCGAATCCTGGCCGAAGCACACGTTCATCCCCGCTTCCAGCAACTCATTGACCCGGGTCACGCCACGGCGTTTCGGGAAGGTGTCGAAGCGCCCTTGCAGGTGAATGCTTTCGGTGGGGCAGGAGACGAAACTGATCCCCGAATGCCCGAGCAGACGGAAGAGTTTGGCGCAGTACGCGTTGTCGTAAGAGCCCATGGCCGTGGTATGGCTGGCGGTCACCCGCGAACCCATGCCACGGCTGCGGGCTTCTTCGGCCAGCACTTCCAGAAACCGTGAATGCGGGTCGTCGGTTTCGTCGCAATGCACGTCCACCAGGCAGCCGGTGCGCTCGGCGAGGTCCATCAGAAACTTCACTGAGCTGACGCCCTGATCGCGGGTGTATTCGAAATGCGGAATGCCCCCCACCACATCGGCGCCCATACGGATCGCTTCTTCCATCAGCTCCCGGCCGTTGCGGTAGGACTCGATGCCTTCCTGCGGGAACGCGACGATTTGCAGGTCAATCAGGTGCCGGCTTTCCTCGCGCACTTCGAGCATTGCCTTGAGCGCGGTCAGTTGCGGGTCGGTGACATCGACGTGAGTGCGCACATGCTGGATGCCGTGGGCGGCGAGGGTCTGGATGGTTTTCTTGGCGCGGGCCTTGGTGTCTTCCTCGGTGATGGTGACCTTGCGTTCGCCCCAGCACTCGATGCCCTCGAACAGCGTGCCACTCATGTTCCAGCGTGGCTCGCCAGCGGTGAGGGTGGCGTCGAGGTGAATGTGCGGCTCGACAAAGGGCGGCACCACCAGGTTGCCGCCGGCGTCGAGGTCGTCGGGCCCCAGGGTGGGGGCTTCGGTCTGACGGGCGATGGTGCGGATCAGGCCGTTTTCCAGGTGCAACTCATGCAGGCCTTCTTGGTTGCGCAGGCGGGCGTTGATGATGTGCATCAGGCGAATCCTTTTATAGATCTTGTAAGGGAGCTTCAGCGGCACGGGCACCCAGTACGCTGGTCAATAGCACATACGTTAGCGCGGCAGCGGCAATCCCTACCAGTGGCGCGATCCAGGGCGAGCTGAATGCGGCGACGGTGCCGACGGCATAGGCGGTCAAACCGGGCCAGTTGAACGCCGGTAATCGAGCATCGGCCAGACGAGGATATTGACCACGATAGCGGTAGAAGAAATCCGCCATGATCACGCCGCCTATCGGCGGAATCACCGTGCCCAGCAGAATCAGATACGGCACCAGCATGTCGTACATGCCCAGCAGCGCGAGCAAGGTGCCGATCACCGCGCCGGCCAGGGTCACGGTTTTGCGGCGGCCGGTGCGCAACAGGTTGCAGCCGGCGACGGCGAAGTTGTAGATGGTGTTGTCCTGGGTGCTCCAGATGTTGAGCAGCAACATGGCCATCGCGGCCATGGCGAAACCTTGCAACAGCAGCACTTCGACCACGTCCGGTTGCTGGTAGACGATGGCCCCGTAGGCCCCGATCAACACCATCAGGCCGTTGCCGATAAAAAAGCCGATCAGGCTCGCCAGCACCGCGACCCGGGCGGAACGGGAGAAGCGCGTCCAGTTGGTCGCTTGGGTGGCGCCGCTGACGAACGTGCCGAAGACCAGGGTGATCGCGGTCGACCAGTCAAGCGTTCCCGTCGGAACCACCGCGAGCAGTCCATCGAGCCCGCCGACCTTCACCGTGGCGACCCACATCGACAGCATCAGCAGCAACATCATGGCGGGCACCGCGATGTACGAAAGGATTTCCAGCCCGCGATAACCGACATACGCCGTGGCGCAAAATGCCAGGCCGAACAGCACCATCAGGCCCAGAACGGTGCCCTCGCTCAGTTCGAAATACTTGCCCAGCACCACGGCGGCCGTGGCCGTGCCCCAGGCGTACCAGCCGATCTGGGTGAAGCCGAGGATCAAGTCGCTGAGCTTGCTGCCCACTTCACCGAAGCAAAAACGCCCCATCAGCACCGAATTCAGGCCGCTCTTGAAGGCGATGTAACCCAGGCTTGCGGCGTAGATGCCCAGCAGCAGATTGCCGACGATAATCACCGCCATCATCTCGCCAAAACTGAACGCCACGCCGAGCTTGCCGCCGGCGAACATGGTGGCGGTGAAGAAGGTGAATCCCAGCAGCACCATGGCGGTGGAGGCGAGGCCTTTGCGGGCATGCATCGGTACTTCGCTGAGAGGGTAATCGTTGCCCGGATCTTTTTGCGTCATGTGGCGTTCCTTGCTGAATGGGTGACGCGGGAGGGGTTGCAGTGGTCGTGCCAATGGCTGGATATGCAGTTACTTATAGTCGAGGCGGAGAGTTTGGCGCGGGAGGGGCACAAATGCGGTGCACCTGAAGGAATATAGAGCCCATGTGGGAGCGAGCCTGCTCGCGAATGCGGTGTGTCAGGCAATGTAGATGTCGACTGATACACCGCATTCGCGAGCAGGGATTCGGTTTCTTCAGGAGGGCTGGATTAAGGGCAGGAACCGCAGTAAAGCCGCGACGATGGCCTCGGGCGCATCCTCCTGAACCAGGTGCCCGGCATTGGGAACCGGATGAAATTGCGACCCGGCGATCATCTGATGCAGTGCCCGTCCACGCTCGATGGGAATCCACTGATCCTCCTCGCCCCACAGAATCTGCACCGGGCAACGCACCGTTGGGTACAACACCTCCGCCTCGCGGGTGTAACGCTCGTCCATCTGCGCAATCTGCCGATAGAACGCCGCTTGCCCGGGATCGCCCAGCCACGGTTGTACATACGGGTCGAGCTCTTCATCGGGGATGTCGCGCTTGATCGCCCCGCGAATATATGCCGGCACAATCGCCTGTTGAATGTAATCGGGCAGTCCGCTGAACGCCGCTTCATGCTGGCGTACATGCTGCACGAACGGCGAACCCCAGGGCGTCAACGCCACCGGATCAATCAATGTCAGGCTGCGGTAATCCTTGCCGTTGAGCAGGTGCGCGCGCAGCGCGGTGGCACCGCCAAAGTCGTGGGCGACCACGTCCGGCCGCGCCAGGCCCCAGTGATCGAGCAAGCTCGCCAACAGGTCGTTCTGCACCCCCAGCGATACGTCGCCGGTGATTTTCTCGGATTGCCCATAACCCAGCAGGTCGAAGTAATGCACCCGGTGGGTGGTGATGAAATGTGGAGCGATGCGGTGCCACACGTAAGACGAAAAGGGCGTGCCGTGCACAAACACCAGTGGCGGGCCGTCGCCGCGTACGGCGTAGCGAACGGAATGCCCGTTGAAGCGATAGGTCTGAGCCAGCGGCCAGTCAGTCCTCATGGGGATGTCCTCTTGGCATGTTCGAGCCAAAAAGCATAGGCATAAAAAAACAGCCAATGAAGGCTGTTTTTTGTATCACTGACGAAACGCATTGCTCCTTGTGGGAGCGAGCCTGCTCGCGATAGCGTCGGCACACATGGCATCAATGTGACTGACAGGGCGCTATCGCGAGCAGGCTCGCTCCCACAGGGGAATTGTGTTGTCTTTTAGAGCGGGTTACTCGCCGTGATAGATGCAGCCGCTGGTGCACGTCTCGTGGATACGGATCGCGCTGAGTTCCGGCAGCAGGGGCTTGAGTTCCTTCCAGATGAACTTGGCCAGCACTTCGCTGGTCGGGTTTTCCAGGCCGGGAATATCGTTCAGGTAGTTGTGGTCGAGGCGCTCGTACAACGGCTTGAAAATCGCCTTGATTTCCGAGAAGTCGCGGATCCAGCCGGTGTGCGGATCGAGGTCGCCGCTCAAGTGGATCGCCACTTTGAACGAGTGACCGTGCAAACGGCCGCATTTGTGGCCTTCCGGTACGTGAGGCAGGCGGTGGGCGGATTCGAACGTAAACTCTTTGAAGATTTCCACAGTGATTTCAGCTCTGTCAGGTGGCGATCGCCGCGGCGATGTGGGCAGGCGGCGAGTTTACCAGAGCGCCAGGCAAAACACTGACTAAAGGGTCAGCAAGCGCTCGCCGAGGCGACCATTGGCGGCCAGTTCGAGAAACTCGTCACCCAGGCGACGGCTTTCGTCCATCGTCGCACGCCAGTATTTCTGCCGGCTCGGGGCATCGCCCATGAAGCGCTTGAAGTCGTTGCGGTCCGGCAGTTTGCCGTAGGGCAGGCGCGCCAGGTAGTCCTTCGATGGCGCCAGCAGCAGGACATCCTGCAACCGCGCCGGGCAGGCTCGGCGCCACGGCAGGGTCTTGTCGAACCAGCCGGGAATGACCCGGTCGGTGAAATGCGGATAGAGCACGATGTCGTTGCCGCTGTAGGGCAGGTCGAGGTGATAGTCGAGCAGGCCGCCATCGCGAAACGTCCCCGCGCCTGCGCCCGGCAGGTCACGCACGCCTTCCATCACCATCGGGATCGAGCCCGACGCAAGCAGCGCCTGACGCAGGTTACCGGCATTCAGCGCGACGAAGCGTGACGGGAAATCGTTGAGTGCATGGACCGGCGGCGCCAGGCGCGGGTCGTGGATGATCAGCCGTTCGAAATGCCGCGACAGCCGTGCGCGCCCCCGCAGGTTGTCGGCGATCACCGACGACAGGCCCAGCCCGAGACGGCCGCGATGATCGTCCGCGAGCAAGCCGTGGCTTTTGACCACCATGATGTTCAGGCGGTAGTGGGCGTTGTCCAGAATCGACGCATCGCGACCGTCGAGCAGTTCATCGAGCATGCGCCGGGAGCTCTGGCTGATCTGCGCCATGGTCACGCCCTTGTCGAAGTTCTGCTCGGTGTAGAGGTGACCGAGGCGCCGGATGCCTTCGGCGGCGTCCGGCAGACAGGCGCTGGCGAAGCGCCAGGAGCCCACCGACGCTCCGATCAACGCACGCTCGCGCGGTGCGGCCGGCAGCCATTCGCCAAACAACGCCAGGTCCAGACCTTGAATCCCCAACGCTTTCGGCCCCCCGGCGGCCCCCGGCAACGTGCCGACATCGGCGGCGCTCAAACCGTTTTCACGGATGCGTGCCAAGGCCCGCGGGCCGGCCTTGAGGGTCAGGGAAGGGAACTTGATGTGGATGGCGGTCATACCGGTCTCGATGTCGGGCAAGCGGGGGATTATAAACAGCTCAGGCAACGCCACCAATCCACACTGTGGGCGTGAGCCTGCTCGCGCCCACAGGGTCGGTGTTCGCCCAGGATTTATGGGTTGCTCCAATGATGGCAATTCAGTTTCAGTTAAGTTCAGCCCGCTAAGGTGCTCCTCGTAGGCAACACATAAAAAATACGGAGACACCCATGAAAACCCTGACTGCCCTGTTCACCGCGTCCATCCTTACCCTGACCGCCAGCCTCGCCCACGCCCGTGATTTAGGCCCCGATGAAGCCCTGCGATTGCGCGACGCTGGTACCATTGTGTCTTTCGAGAAGCTCAACGCCACCGCTCTGGCCAAACATCCCGGTGCCAAAATCACCGAAACCGAGCTGGAAGAAGAGTACGGCAAGTACATCTACCAGGTTGAGCTGCGCGACCCACAGGGCATTGAGTGGGATCTGGAATTAGACGCTGTCAGCGGCCAGGTTCTCAAGGATCATCAGGATACGTAATGAAGGTGTGTTCATTTTCACGCATGGCGTTGGTGCTGCTGGCGTTCTGCTCGGTCGTCATGGCCCGCGACCTCGATCAGGACGAAGCCCTGCGCTTGCGCCAGCAAGGCGTGATCCTGCCGCTTGAGCAATTGTTAAAACAGGCGTTGGACCGCTACCCCGGCTCCAAACTGCTGGAAGCCGAGCTTGAAGAAAAACACGACGTCTACATTTACGAAGTCGAGTTGCTGACCACCGAAGGGGTGGTTCGTGAACTGGACCTCGACGCCACCACTGGCCAGTTACTGAAAGACAAGGAAGATTGATCGATGCGTTTGCTTCTGGTGGAAGACCACGTGCCGCTGGCCGACGAATTGATGGCCGGCCTCAACCGGCAGGGGTATGCCGTGGACTGGCTGGCCGATGGCCGAGACGCGGTGTATCAGGGCAGCAGCGAGCCGTATGACCTGATCATCCTCGACCTGGGCCTGCCGGGTTTGCCGGGGCTTGAGGTGCTGGCGCAATGGCGGGCCGGTGGTCTGGTCACGCCGGTGCTGATCCTCACGGCACGCGGTTCCTGGGCCGAGCGCATCGAAGGCCTCAAGGCCGGTGCCGACGATTACCTGACCAAACCGTTCCACCCCGAAGAGCTGCACCTGCGGGTCCAGGCGTTATTGCGGCGCTCCCACGGTCAGGCCAACCAGCCGACGCTCAAATCGGCGGGGCTGCACCTGGATGAAGGTCGTCAGTGCGTCACGCGTGACGGTGCCGATATCCAGCTGACGGCCTCCGAGTTTCGCCTGCTGCGCTATTTCATGCTGCACCCCGAGCAGATCCTTTCCAAAAGCCACCTCGCCGAACACCTCTACGACGGTGAAACCGAGCGCGATTCCAACGTGCTCGAAGTCCACGTCAACCACCTGCGGCGCAAGCTTGGGAAAAGTGTGATCGAAACCCGTCGCGGCCAGGGTTACCTGTTCGGCGGACAAGCCCAGTGAGGTCGATTCAGCGCCGCTTGAGTCTGGGGCTGATCAGCGTGATGGTGGTCGTCGGCCTGGTGCTGGCGCAAACCAGCCTGTGGTTGTTCGAAAAGGGGCTGCAGCGCTACCTCGAAGACGGTTTGCGCAACGACAGTGAAAACCTGCTGGTGGCGCTGGTGCGCGGGCCGGCGGGGTTGCAACTGGATGAGCGGCACCTGTCGCCGGCCTATCAACGGCCGTTTTCCGGGCACTACTTCCGTATCGATTTCGCCGACAAGCATTGGCGTTCCCGCTCGTTGTGGGATCAGGAACTGCCGCCACTCGACCATCCCGGCCTGCACAGCAACCTGCAACTGGGGCCGGAAGGTCAGCAATTGCTGGTGCTGCGTTCGGACTATCGTCGGCTCGGGCAATCGATTTCGATCAGTGTGGCGCAGGACTACACGCCCGTGCGCGAGAGTTTTCGGCGCATGCAACAAGTCGGTCTGGGCCTCGGGCTGGCGGGGTTGCTGCTGATTTTGCTGCTGCAACGGATCACCGTGCGCCGCGCCTTGCGCCCACTGGAAAAGGCCCGAGAGCAAATCGCCCAGTTGCAGCAGGGCCAGCGCTCGCAACTTGATGACCAGGTGCCGGTGGAACTGGAGCCGCTGGTGGCGCAGATCAACCATTTGCTGGCCCACACCGAAGACAGCCTTAAACGTTCACGCAATGCCCTGGGCAACCTTGGGCATGCGTTGAAAACGCCGTTGGCGGTGTTGCTGAGCGTAGCTTCCAGCGAGAAGCTCGACGCTTATCCCGAACTGCGCAAACTCCTCAAGGCTCAACTGGAACAGGTCCAGCAGCGGCTCAGTCGCGAACTCAATCGCGCCCGCTTGTCCGGCGATGCGCTGCCGGGTGCGCTGTTTGATTGCGATGGGGAACTGCCGGGGTTGTTGGCGACGTTGAACATGATTCACGGCGAACACCTGAACCTGAGCTACCGCGCACCAACCGGTTTGCAGCTGCCGTGGGATCGCGAGGATTTGCTCGAACTGCTAGGCAATCTCTTGGATAACGCCTGCAAATGGGCGGATGCCGAGGTTCGGTTGAGCGTGGTCGAGACGGCGCAAGGGTTTGAATTAAGCGTGGAAGATGATGGGCCGGGGATTCCCGAGGCGCAGCGCGATCAGGTGCTGAACCGGGGGACACGGCTGGATGAACAGACGGATGGGCATGGGTTGGGGCTTGGGATTGTGCGCGACATCGTCGACACGTGGGGCGCGGTGATGCGGTTGGAGGAAAGCGAGTGGGGCGGCCTGAAAGTGCTGATCATACTCCCCAAACGCTGAGTATCCCTGTAGGAGCGAGCCTGCTCGCGATAGCGGTTTGTCAGTCGACATCTCTGTTGGCTGACAAACCGCTATCGCGAGCAGGCTCGCTCCCATATTTTGATCTTCAGTGGACGCGATAACGGCGTTAAACGCGAAACTGATCCATCAGACTCTGCTGCTGATTTGCCAGGCTATTGAGTGACTGACTCACCCGCGCCGATTCATTCGCCTGTCCCGACAGCGACTCCGTCACATCGCGAATCGTCGCCACGTTGCTGTTGATCTCCTCGGCCACCGCGCTCTGCTCTTCGGCCGCAGACGCAATCTGCAGGTTCATGTCGCTGATCACCGTCACCGCCTCGCCGATCTGGCGCAGCGCTGTCACCGCTTGGCCCACCTGCTCGACGCTGCCTTGCGCCTGGCGATGGCTGTTGTTCATCGAGCCAACCACGTCCTGCGTGCCGCACTGCAATTGCTCGATCACGACGCGGGTTTCTTCAACCGACTCCTGGGTGCGTCGCGCCAGGTTGCGCACTTCATCGGCGACCACCGCAAAACCTCGTCCGGCCTCACCGGCGCGGGCCGCTTCGATCGCGGCGTTGAGGGCCAGCAGATTGGTCTGTTCGGCAATGGCGCGAATCACTTCCAGCACCGAACCGATTTTCTCGCTGTTGGCCGCCAGGCCTTCCACTTGCACCATGGCCGCGCTCATGTCGGCGGCGAGGTTGCCGATGCTGGTGGTGGTCTGGTCGATGACGGTCAGGCCCCGGCGAGTCGCTTGGTCGGCATCCTTCGCGGCCTGGGCGGCTTGCGCGGCACTGCGGGCGACGTCCTGGGCGGTGGCGCTCATTTCGTGGGAGGCGGTGGCGACCTGATCGACCTGACGGTATTGCTGCTCCATGCCGGCGCTGGTCTGCGTGGCGATGGCGGAGGATTGATCCGCGGTGCTGCGGGCGTCCTGCACCGAGCGTTTCACTTCGGCGATGATCGGTTGCAGCTTGTCGAGGAAGCGGTTGAACCAGCCAGCCAACTGGCCCAGTTCGTCCTGCTTGTCGTAAGCCAGGCGTCGGGTCAGGTCGCCTTCGCCGCTGGCGATGTCTTCGAGCATGTGCGCCACGCCGAGGATCGGTCTGGTCACGCTGCGCGCCATCAGCCACACCAGCAGCAAGCCAATCAGCGCGGCCAGTACACCGAGGCCGAGCTCAATCAGGGTGCCGCTGCGGTTGCTGTCATCGAGTTGGTTTTTCAGGGTTTCGGCGGGGCCGACCAGGACTTTTTCCGGCACGTCGAGCAACACGCCCCAGGATTTCCCGCCGGGAATCGGCTGGAACGGCGACAGCACTTTCAGTTGCTGGTTGCTGTGCAGGCTTTCGGTGGTGCTGCTGGCCGCGAGCATGCGAATCAGCTCGGTGCCGTCGGACGTGTCCACGGTGTCCAGGCGCTGGCTGAGTTTGCTGGCGTCCGCGCTGTAACCGGCGAGTAAGCCGACCGGGCTGATGATGCTAACGCGGGTCTGGCCGTCGTAGAGCTTTTTGCTCGCGCCCTGACTCATGGCCTGCAAGCTGTTGAGGTTGATGTCCACCGACAGCGAAGCGATGACTTTGCCGTTGATCATCAGCGGGAACACGATGCTGGTCATCAGCACCTGCTGGCCGTCGATCACATAGAAATACGGTTCGATCACGCACGGCTTGAGCGTTGTGCGCGGGCAGGTGAACCAGGCGTTGGCCGGCTCGCCGCTGGGACCGGCCTTGGTGTCGGCCATGTCGCTTTCCGGCAGCGCCATGGAGGTCACTTTGCCAGGCACAGGTTGCGACCAATACAGGGCAAAACGGCCCTTGTCGTTGCTGCCCAGTTCAGCCTGGCCAGAGAACAGATCGTCCTTGCCGTCCAGCGCGTTGGCTTCGAACACCAGGGACAGGCCGAGCAAATCCGGGTTGGCTTGCAGCGCCGACTTGACCTGGCGGGTCAGGTCTTCACGCAGGTCGAAGGCGTCCAGAAAACGCTTTTCCGCCTGGTCGCGCAGGAACAGCACCTGGCGCGAAAAGCCGTGGCCGTATTGATAGGCGTCCATGAACTGCTGACGAATCACCAGCGCCTGGTTTTCCCCCTGGGATTCGATCCGGGCCTGAGCGGCTTCGGTGAGCATCTCCATGCTCGAGGCTTTCACCATCTCGGAGCTGTGCTCCATGCGATACAGCGAAAGACCCACCAGCAGGGTCACGATGCCGGCCAGGCAAAGCCCGGCCAGCAGGGTGATTTTCCATTGGATGGAAAGTTGTCTGAGCGACATGGAGAGACGTCCTTATTCGATATTTATCTGAGACTTTGCACTGTAACGGCCACGATTCACCTTTCTTTATGCCGGCATCCGAATAAGGCTCGCCGCTGATTTTGTGGCGAGAACGCTTACCTGTGGCGAGGGAGCTTGCTCCCGTTGGGTTGCGAAGCGACCCCTGGCATTCCGTCAGCCACTACGCATCGGCAGGTTTTACGCCTGCTGCGCAGTCGAACGGGAGCAAGCTCCCTCGCCACAGGTATTTCGTGGCCCGTTACATACAGGTCGGCCCATGCGCTTTGACACCGGGCCGACTCTGCGGCACAGTGCGCGCCCTCTAATAAAACCCATTCCTTGATCTGCTGGCGGCGCTTCGCAGACTGCCGGCTGAGCTCATTTCGCTTGCCCTGAGGTAACGATGATTAATGCTGTAATTGCCGCGGTCGGCGTCATGCTGGTCCTTAGCCTGTCCCGCGTGCACGTAGTGATCGCGCTGATTGTCGGCGCCCTGGTGGGGGGGCTGACCGGTGGCCTGGGCATCGATGCCACCCTGAAAGCCTTTAATAGTGGCCTCGGCGGCGGGGCGACGGTGGCGTTGTCCTACGCCTTGCTCGGTGCGTTCGCTGTGGCGATTGCCAAGTCCGGCCTGGCCCATGCCCTGGCGGACAAGGCCCTGCTGATGGTGGATCGCCAACACGCCAGCGGTGGCGGCCAGGTCAAGTGGCTGCTGATCGGCTTGCTGTGGGTGGTGGCCATCGCTTCGCAGAACATTCTGCCGATACATATCGCCTTTATTCCGCTGCTGGTGCCGCCGCTTCTATATGTGCTGACCAAGTTGCAACTGGATCGCCGCTTGATCGCCTGCGTCATGACCTTCGGCCTGATCACGCCGTACATGTTCCTGCCGGTGGGCTTCGGCAACATCTTTCTGAATGAAATCCTGCTGGCCAACGTTGCGCGCAGCGGCGTCGATATCAGCGGCATCAACGTCACCCATGCCATGGGCATTCCGGCGTTGGGCATGGTTGTCGGCCTCGCGGTGGCGTTTATCAGCTATCGCAAGAAGCGCGTCTACGACCTGGAAAAGATAGAGAAAGTCGAGCAAGTCGCGGTGGAGTACAACCCGCTGAGCCTGATCGTCGCCGGTGTGGCCATCGCGGCGGCGTTCATCATTCAGCTGTTGCTGGACTCGATGATCATTGGTGCGCTGGCGGGTTTCCTGATCTTTTCGGTGTCGGGCATTGTGAAGTGGCGCGACACTGACGACCTGTTCACCGAAGGCATGAAAATGATGGCGATGATCGGTTTCATCATGATCGCCGCCTCGGGTTTCGCCGAAGTGATGAAAGCCACCGGTCAGGTGCAGACGCTGGTGCAAACGTCGGCGTCGTGGATCGGGCACAGCAAAGGCGTCGGCGCGCTGTTGATGTTGCTGGTCGGCCTGCTGGTGACCATGGGCATCGGCTCGTCGTTTTCCACCGTGCCGATCCTGGCGGCGATTTTCGTGCCGTTGTGCGTGCAGCTGGGTTTCAGCCCGATCGCGATCGTGTGCATCGTCGGCACGGCCGGCGCGTTGGGTGACGCCGGTTCGCCGGCCTCGGACTCGACGCTGGGCCCGACCTCCGGTCTGAACATTGATGGCCAGCATCACCACATCTGGGACACCGTGGTCCCGACCTTCCTGCATTACAACCTGCCGCTGCTGGCGTTCGGCTGGGTGGCCGCGATGGTCCTCTGATTTCACTTCCGTAGGAGCCAGCGGTTCGGCGATCCGATGCCGCTGGCTCCTACAGTTTTTCGTTGGCGTGCCGTTAAAGCCTTAACCACGCCAACAAAATCAAAAGAGTGAACCGTCATGCGCATGAGCCTGAAGGCTAAAGTCCTGTCCCTTGCTGTCCTCCCGGTGTTGCTCTTTGCGCTAGTCATCAGCCTGACCACGCTGTTCATTCTGCAGGAGCAGGCCAGCAAGGAAGTCGAGGAAACCCGCCAGCGACTGCTCAGCGATGCCAAGGCCACCCTGCAAAGTTACGTGGCCGTGGCCATGACCACGATCAAACCGCTTTACGACGCGGCCACCCCTGGCGATGACGCGGCGCGGGCGCAGGTGATCAAGCTGTTGTCGAGCATCACCTACGGCAAGGACGGCTACTTCTTCGGCTACGACTCCAACACCGTGCGCCTGTTCAAGGCCAACAGCCCGGAAGGCGTGGGCCAGAGCTTCAAGGACAACCGCGACCCGAACGGCGTCTACGTCAACCGCGACCTGGTCAAAGTCGCCAAAGACGGCACCCACTACCTGCAATACAGCTCGCCACTGCCCGGCAACACTCAAGTGCTGGTGCCGAAACTGGGCTACACCGAATACCTGCCGAAGTGGGACATGGCGGTCGGTACGTCGGTGAACCTTGATGGTATCGAGGCGCAAGTCGCGCTGGTCCAGGCCAAGGTGCAGGAGCGGATGGAAGGCGTGGTGCTGACCATCGTCGGTATCGCCGTGGTGATGCTGCTGGTGATCGCGGCAGCCGGGATGCTGCTGGCCAATACCATTCTGCGTCCGCTGAACCTGATGAAAGCCAACCTCGATGACATCGCGGCGGGCGAGGGCGACCTGACCCGTCGTCTGACCATCACCAGCCAGGACGAACTCGGCGAACTGGCCGGCTCGTTCAATCGCTTTGTCGACAAGATCCACGGCCTGGTGCGTCAGATCACCGAAATGACGTCGCAACTGACCGGCCTGGTGAATCAGGTCTCCGACCAGGCCCAGCGCTCGGATCAGGCTATGGAGCGTCAGCGCCACGAGACCGATCAGGTCGCCACGGCGATCAACGAAATGTCGGCGGCGGCTCAGGAAGTGGCGAAAAGCGCACAAAACGCGGCGGTAGCGGCCCAACAAACCGACGAAGAAGGCCAGGCCGCCAAGCGTGTGGTGGCCGGCAGCATCGTCAAGATTCATGCGTTGGTGAACGACATCCGCAGCAGTGGCGTGTCCCTCGACAGCCTGCAAAAAGACGTTTCGTCGATTGTCAGCGTGCTGGGGGTGATTCGTTCGATTGCCGAACAGACCAACTTGCTGGCACTGAACGCTGCCATTGAAGCCGCGCGTGCCGGTGAAGCCGGTCGTGGTTTTGCGGTGGTGGCCGACGAAGTGCGGGCGCTGGCCAGCCGCACGCAGATCAGCACCCAGGAAATCCAGGGCATGATCGACCGCTTGCAGGCCGGAACCCAATCGGCGGTGGAAGCGATGCGTCGTTCCAGCGAAGCGGGCGATGGCACCTCGGCCCAGGCCAATGAAGCCGGCGCATCGCTGGACACCATGGCCCAGCTGATCGGCACTATCAATTCGATGAACGCGCAAATCGCCAGCGCGGCTGAAGAGCAGACCGCCGTGGCCGAAGAGATCAACCGCAGCGTGCATCAGATCGCCGTGGCGGTGGACAGCGTCGCCGACGAAACCCAACTCGGTGCCCAGACCTCACGCAGCCTCGCCGACCTCGGCCAGCGCTTGGGCAAACTGGTCGGCCAGTTCCGGATCTGACAAGCGACGCGAGCCTGCTCGCGATAGCGGTCTGTCAGCCAATATTAATGTTGGATGTGCCGGCCCCATCGCGAGCCGGCTCGCTCCCACAGGGTTTGTTTGGTGTCAGGGTCTGTCCCAGTAGGGCACCGTTCCGAAGCACTCCACGAAGAAATCAATCACCGTGCGCACCTTCACCGACAACCGTCGGCTACCTGGCCACAGCACCGCAATCTGCTGCGGTTCGAGGCTGTTGGACACCTGATATTCCCCCAGCACCGGCACCAGCGTGCCGTTGCGCACCGCCTCGCCGATCAGCCACGACGGAAACATCACCAACCCCAGGCCTTGTTCGGCGGCTTGCGTGAGCGTGTCGGCGTGGTTGCCGGTGATCGGGCCTTTGACGGAGTAGGGCGTCCAGTCCTGCGCGTCCTTGCGGAAAAACCAGCGTTGCTGCCCGGCCACGCCCTTGTAGGCCAGGCACTGATGCGCCGCCAATTCTTCGGGATGGTGCGGCGTGCCATGGCGTTTGAGGTAGGCCGGGCTGGCGGCAACTTGAAAGCGATGGGGCGCCAGAATCCGCGCCTGCATGCTCGAATCGTGCAGCGGGCCAATGCGAAACAGCAAATCGGCGCCTTCCTGCAACGGGTCGACGTAGCTGTCGGTTTGCTGGATATCCAGTTGCAGTTTCGGATAGCGCTCGCACAACAGCCCCAGCCACGGCGTCAGATGCCGTTGCCCGAAGACCACCGGCGCATTGATCCGCACCAGCCCGCTGGGTTCGCTTTGCTGCTCCTGCAAGGCCTGTTCGGCTTCCTCCAGTTGCACCAGCACCAGCCGCGCGTGATGACCGAGCATGCGGCCGGCTTCGGTGGGCGTGACGGCGCGCGTGTGGCGGTAGAGCAATTGCTGGTTCAAGGCTTGTTCCATCAACTGGATCTGCCGGGAAATCGACGAGGGTGCCAGGCCCTCGCGGCGGGCGACTTCGGAGAAGCTGCCATGGTCGAGCACCGCGACAAACAGCCGAAGTGCCTTGAATCCGAGCTCGTTGAGGCCATGCATGGTCGATCCTGCTGTGCGAGTTGCGCAAAAGTGTTGTCGGGATGCTCCCATTTATCGCAAAGGATCGCCAGCCGATAATGCCTGCCACAACAGCCCCTTGGCAGGAGCGAAGGTTGCTCGCGAAGGCGGCGTGTCAGACGCCGGAAATGTCGACTGATATGACGCCTTCGCGAGCAAGCTTCGCTCCTACCGGGGCCGTATTCATCTGACGAGCAGGTTTTCCTTATGCCATCTTCTTCAATCGACATCGCTTCAGTGCCAGCGGCCAAACCAGGGCTGCGGCTGTTGCTGCTGCCTCTGGTGATCCTCGCCGGCATGGGCCTTTCCGTAGAGGCCGGTCTGCTCGGACCGCTCGGGGTTCAGGTCGGGCATTTATGGGCGACGTTGAGCATCTTCGGCGTCGGCTCGGCGATTCTGTTTCTGCTGTTGTTATTCAGCGGCAAGCAACAAGGTCCGGCGTTGAACACCTTGCCGCGCTGGCAGTTGATCGGCGGCTTCCTCGGGCCGATCTACGTGGTGGTGCTGACCCTGGCCACGCCGCACATCGGGATCGCGATGACGATGATCGCGATCCTCTCCGGGCAGGTCGGCAAAAGCGTGTTGATCGACCACTTCGGATGGTTCGGCGCCACCCGCAAAAAGGTCAACGGTGAGCGTTGGCTAGCGTTGCTGCTGATTGTCGCGGCACTTGTTCTGATTGCTCGGGGTTGATGATGAATCTGATTATTTTGTTGGCCGTGGTGGTGGCCGCCGGCGCAGTGTTGAGTATCCAGGCGGCGATCAACGGGCGTCTGGGGGAAACCGTCGGCGTGTTGCGCAGTAGTCTGCTGACCTTCGCAGTGGGCGCGGTGGTCACCGGGTTGCTGATCCTGTTTTTTGAACCGGCCCATGCCGTGAGCCTGCTGGACGTGCCGAAATGGCAACTCAGCGGTGCCTTGTTCGGCGTCGTCTACATGATGGTCATGGTCGGCGCGGTGCCGCGGGTCGGCACGGCGGTGGCAACCGTGGCGGTGATCGTCGGGCAGTTGGGCATGGGGATGTTGATCGATAACTTCGGCTGGCTGGGTAACCCGGCGATCGAGTTGTCGAGCAGTCGGTTGCTGGCGATGGTGTGCCTGGCGCTGGCGTTGCTGTTCATGTATCGCAGCAGCACCCGAAGCGAGTAACTGCGCGCCATTTTGTAGCTCCTACACTGATGAGTGAAGTGCGCATTTGCCGCACGCGACGACCACACCCAAGGAGTCAGACTCATGATCGACAGTGAAAGTACCTGCGACTGCCCCAAATGCTCCTGCAAACTGGGCGAGCACCCGATAGCGCGTCACGGCAAACACTACTGCTGTGAAGCGTGCGCCAAGCACCACGAACATGGCGAGGAGTGTGCGAGCAAGGGTTGCAAGTGCGCACACGCCAAATAGCTCATCAACATGAAGTGGAGCCTCTCGGGCTCCACTTTCAATGTCGGATGACTACCCCCTGTAATGCTCAGCCCGCCGGGCGCCACGTCACATTTTCGATGCCGAATTTCTCCGCCAGCGGCTTGCTGGTTTTTTGCACCTTCTCTCGGCCAAAGCGGGGTATTCGTCCAACCCCTGCGTCACAACTGGCCCAGTGCCAAGCCTCCGCGTTGTCCATTTTGTCCAGGCGGATAATGAAAGACTTTGGCGCGCCATGAAGGGTGTATTCAATGACGAAAAGTTTTGCGTTGTTCATAAAGCCCGTATTCCTCCCTGTGGTAATACAAGGATCGTTGGGGTTAAGGAAAATTCATTCGGATTGTCAGACGGCTGCCGCCGGTGGCGACAAGGTGAGTGGTCCGTTACCATGCAAGACCTGAAAACCCCAATGATCATTGCCCATGGCCCTTGCCGCCCCGCCAGACCTGAGTGACACCGATGTGCCCGTGCAACCGCTGGCACGCACTTACTCGCGTGGCTTGTACATCGAGCCCCACGAGCATGAATGGGGCCAATTGCTGTACGCCATGAGCGGGGTCATGTGGGTGGAAACGCCCCAAGAGGCGTTGGTGGTGCCGCCGCAACGGGCGGTATGGCTGCCGCCGGGCGTGCCGCATGGCATCCGCGTGGTCTCGGACCTGCAGATGCGCAACATCTACCTTCGGCCCTCATTGGCGGTCACGTTGGATGACAGTGTTCAGGTGATCGAAGTCGGCGGGCTGCTGCGTGAGCTGATCGTCGGGCTGGTGGAGCAGGGCGATGATGGCGCGCCCGAGTACTACGAGGCGCTGGTCGGCCTGGCGTTGCTGGAGCTTAGACGAGCCAGGCGTTCGCTGTTGAAAATCCCGTTGCCGGATGATTCCGACCGACGCCTGATGAACCTGTGTCAGGCGGTCATGGCCGCGCCCTCGCTGGCCATTCCCTTCGAGCAGCACGCGGAAAATGCCGGTGCCAGCGTGCGCACCCTGGCACGGCTGTTCAAGGAAGGCCTGGGCATGGGCTTCGCCGAATGGCGGCGGCAGGTGCAATTGGCGACCGCGGCGGCGGAGTTGATTCAAGGCGTGCCGGTCAGCACGATTGCCCGCGAACTGGGCTATTCGCCGAGCAGCTTCAGCGACATGTTCCGCCGGGAACTGGGTGTCGCGCCTTCGCAGTTTGCGGCGAGCCAACACCCCGTCCAGCCATGACGCACCC
Source organism: Pseudomonas sp. FSL W5-0299 (assembly GCF_005930655.1). Lineage (NCBI taxonomy): Bacteria > Pseudomonadati > Pseudomonadota > Gammaproteobacteria > Pseudomonadales > Pseudomonadaceae > Pseudomonas > Pseudomonas sp. FSL W5-0299. The sequence continues at coordinate 6,035 of NZ_RXHX01000014.1, read as the reverse complement.
CTGTAGCTGAGGGAAAACCTTGTAGGCGTGAGCCTGCTCGCGATAGCGGTGTATCAGGTAGCACAGATGTCGACTGACACTCCGCTATCGCGAACAGGCTCACGCCTACAGGGCTCCGCCGCTACACAATTGGCAGTGCACCCGCCGCGCTTTGGCCGATATTCAGAAGCACTTGGCCGATGCCCGCCGCCACCGCTCTTTAGACTTCAGGCATACCTTGTTTGCCCACGGAGTCTGCCATGAGCTACCTCATCTCGCTGGTCATTGGTCTGGGCGTCGGCCTGCTCTACGGCGCACTGGACTTTCGTTCGCCCGCCCCACCGGCCATTGCCCTGGTGGGCCTGCTGGGCATGCTCGCCGGCGAAAAGTTGTGGCCCATGGGCCGGCAACTGGTGGCGGGCTGGGTCTCCTGAAACCCCTTTCTTTATGCGATGGACACTCCCATGAAAGCACTGCAATTCGACCAGACCGGCGACCTCTCGGCCTTGCGTTATGTCGATGTCCCGACCCCCGTTCCCGGCGCCGATGAAGTGCTGGTGCAGATCAAGGCGGCCGGCCTCAACCCCAGCGATGTGAAGAATGTGTTGGGACGGTTTCCCTACACCACCTTGCCACGGATTCCCGGTCGGGATTTCGCCGGTGTGGTGGTTGAAGGGCCGCGGGCACTGATCGGTCAGGAAGTCTGGGGCACCGGTCGTGAACTGGGTTTTTTTGCCGATGGCTCCCATGCGCAATTCGTCAAACTGCCGGCCAATGGCGTGGCGCTCAAACCCACCCATCTGAGCTTCGCCCAGGCCGCCAGCCTCGGCGTGCCCTACACCACGGCGTGGGATGCGCTGGAACGCAGTCTGGTGACTGCTGCAACGCGGCTGTTGGTGATCGGCGGCGGAGCGGTCGGCAGTGCCGCTCTGGCGTTGGCCAAGGTGCGTGGTGCTCAAGTCCTGGCGGCGGCGCGGCGACCCGAGCAGGTCAAGGATCTGCAGGCGCAGGGGTACCAGACGCTGCAACTGGATAAACCGGAGGAGCTGGGCGCGCAGGTGCAGGCCGTGTATACCGGCGGCGCCGACGTGATTTTCGACACCACCGGCTTCTGGCTACCGGCCTCGGTCCCGGCGCTCGCGGCGTTCGGCCGCATCGCGATCATCGCGGCGCCGGTAGACGGCATGGTGCAACTGCCGGCGCTGGCGTTGTATCGCAAGGGCGGTTCGGTGGTGGGGATCAATTCGTTGTTGTATGGCGTGCAGGCGTGTGCGGCGATGCTCGATCAGTTCGGCAAGTTCTTTGATCAGGGGTTGTTGCCGTTGCCGGAAGGGTTGTTTGAATCGCCGCTGGCCGAAGGGCTGGAGCGGTATGAAGAAGTGAACCAAGGTGCTGGGGACAAGGTGATTTTGTTGCCGTAACGCCGATCAAAATGTGGGAGTGAGCCTGCTCGCGATGACGGAGTGTCAGTCGACATTTGTGTTGCCTGATACACCGTCATCGCGAGCAGGCTCGCTCCCACAGGGTTTTGCATTGTCAGATCAAGCCTCGGGAACACCATTCTCCCACGCCGACCAATTGTTCAAGATCTCCAGCACCAACGGATTCCCCGTCCGGTACAGGTTCTCCAGTGCCGGCACAAACCCGCCCTGATCCGCATACTTGAGCAGGTTGTCCACCTCGCTCTGGCCCGGGGCCGGTCGATCAAAGTCGGAGCCCGCGCGCACCACCGCCAGGCGTTGCACGTCCACCAGGCCCTCGCGACTCGCCCGCAGCAGCGCTTCGTAGGTGGAGTTATCTTCCTGTTGCGTCGTGCAGTACTCGCCTTTGTCGTCGGTCAACAGCTTGGTCCAGACCTCGGCACGTTCACTCAAGCGCGTCCCGGAAAACCAGGTGTTGCCGGCCAGCGTGTCGCACTTTGTCACCGTCGGTGGCTGATTGGCTGGGGCCGACGGGTATTTCAGGCGCCATGCCGCCGATTCCTTGCTCTCGCTCAACTTGACGTTGTGCGTCAGGGCGAAGGCCTTGGCCTGCAACTTCGGATTGAGCTCGAACACTTCGGTCTTGTAGTCCAGCGGCGGTTTTTGGTTCGGGCCTTGGGTGTTGATGCCGATGTATCCGGTCGGCCAGTCTTTTGGCGCGTCTCGCGAATCCAGTTCCCACTGGGTGCCGAACTCCACCAGGTAATGGGCCCACGCGGTGGTGCCAATGGTCCCGTGTTTCGGGCTGATGCCGGCAATGCCGGCGATCAGGAAGTAGCTTTTACGCAGGTCGAATTTCGGCGACAGGGCCAGGGCCAGTGTCGAAGCTGCGGCGTTGGTCTGGCCCATGCCGGTGACCATCAGGCACACCTGCTGCGTGTTGCAGCGAATGGTCGGGTACTCGGCGGACAGGCCCGGCACTCGAACTTCCTGCTTGAGCTCCAGACGATCGATCCAGTTTTGCGCCTCGGGGGCGAACATGGTGATCAGCATCACTTTCGGCTGGATCGGTGCTTCGCTTGCCCAGGCAGTGGAAGAGAGCAGGGCGGCACAGGCCAGGGACATACGCGTCATTGCATTCATAAAACCTCCAGGTTCAATCAAGCCTCAGAACTGATAACCGATGCCGGCGTAGTAAGCCCAGCCATTGGAGCGAGCGCGGAAGTCGCCGTCGCCGAAATTCAACTCGCTGCCATCCTCCCAGTTACCGCCGTTGTGGAAGTAACGGCCGACCAGGGTGAAGCGCAAGTGTGTGAACGAGTACAGCAAGACGTTGGTGGCGACGGTGGCGTTGGCGGTGCGGGCCGGGTTGTCCTTGTGCAGGTCGGAGCCGAAATCGAAGTTGGTGAAGCCGATGTACGTCAGTGACGCGCCGTTGCTGAAGCTGCTGATCGGCACGATGTATTTTAGCTGGGCACGGTAGCCGTCCCACGAATACTCGTTGCTGGCGCCGTAGTTTTCCCACTGATAACGCCCGTAGAAGTTCGCCGACAAGTTGACTCGCGAGTGGGTGTCGATGTCGGTGCCCAGGCCGCTGTAAAGCGTATTGGCGCGGTTGGCGCTGTTGCTGCCGTGGTCGTAGATCCAGTCGAACGCCACGTACCATTCTTTGAACGGCCCGATGGCCAGGCTGCGGCCGGCAAGGTGGTCGATGGAAATGCGCGGTTCGTGCTCCATGAACACCGGCGAACCGTGGTCCCACACGCCTTTGTCATGACTGTTGCCGATGTCGAAGATCTTCGGGATGTCGATGTAGCCGTACAACTCGAACGGCCCTTTGCGCCCGAAGTACTCGTACTCCAGGTAAATATCGTCGGCCGGTTGCGGGCCGAAACTGATGTCTTTGCTGCCGATGACGGTCAGGTCCTGGTTGAACCAGTCCGACAGGTAAACGCCTTTTTTCGGCGGGCTGGCTTCGGGACTCAGGGTTTCGCCCTGGGCGGATTCTTCGGCGGGCGCGGATTGCGCCAAAACGGTGCTGCTGAGTAGTCCTGTAACGCTGGCCAGCAGCAAGGAAACAGCAAGAGTGCGCGAGCAAGTCACGCGGCTGGACGTGCGGTGCATTAAAAGTCCCTTTTCGTGCGGATCAAAAGCCCGATTCTTCGGGCTTGCGCGGTTATGTCGCGAAAACGTCTATATCAGCGACTCGCAAACGTTTGCATAACAGATGCCAATTATTTCAATTCCATGAAAAATCGACGAAATAAGGCTTTTTATTGTCGGGTTGGTCAGTTACGCGAACTGACACTTCTGTAGCTGCTACAAGGCCGGTGGTGTTGCGCCTTGGATTGACCGCCAGTGGTAGACTCGCCCCCATTGTCTTCACGAGGTATTCCCATGAGCGAGCCGATTCGTCTGACCCAATACAGCCACGGCGCCGGCTGTGGCTGCAAAATTTCGCCGCAAGTGCTTGAGGTGATTCTGGCCGGCAGTGGCGCGCAGAACCTGGATCCCAGGCTTTGGGTCGGCAATGCCTCGCGCGATGACGCGGCGGTGTACGCGATCGACGAAGAACGCGGCGTGGTCTCGACCACCGACTTCTTTATGCCGATCGTCGACGACCCGTTCGATTTCGGCCGCATTGCCGCCACCAACGCCATCAGCGATATCTACGCCATGGGCGGTGATCCGCTGATGGCGATTGCGATCCTTGGCTGGCCGGTGAATGTATTGGCGCCGGAGATTGCCCGGGAAGTGATTCGCGGTGGACGTTCGGTGTGTGACGAGGCGGGCATTCCGTTGGCCGGTGGGCATTCCATCGACGCCCCGGAGCCGATCTTCGGCTTGGCGGTGACCGGGCTGGTTGAAAAGCGCCACATGAAGCGCAACGACACCGCCACCGCCGGTTGCCTGCTTTACCTCACCAAACCGCTGGGCATCGGCATCCTCACCACCGCCGAGAAGAAGGGCAAGCTGCGCACGGCCGACATTGGCCTGGCTCGCGACTGGATGTGCACCCTGAACAAACCCGGCAGCCGTTTCGGCAAGCTCGACGGCGTGACGGCGATGACCGACGTCACCGGTTTCGGCTTGTTGGGGCATCTGGTGGAAATGGCCGACGGCAGCAACGTCACCGCACGCATCGAATACAACCGTGTGCCGCGTCTGCCGGGTGTCGAGTATTACCTCGACCAGGGCTGCGTGCCGGGCGGCACCCTGCGTAATTTCGACAGTTACGCGAGCAAGGTCGGGCGCGTGCAGGAATTGCATAAGCGGGTGCTGTGCGATCCGCAGACCAGCGGCGGCCTGCTGGTGGCGGTCACGCCCGAAGGCAACGAGCAATTCCTCAAAGTGGCCAGCGAATTGGGCCTGGCCCTTGAGCCAATCGGTGAGCTGGTCGAGCGACAGACCCACGCGGTCGAGGTGTTTTGATGTCAATCGACTTCACCGACTACCGCGACATCTTTCTCAACGACCGGCCGATGCTGGATGCCCGCGCGCCGATCGAATTCCACAAGGGCGCGTTCCCCGGGGTGGTCAATCTGCCGCTGATGAACGACCACGAGCGGCAGCGGATCGGCACCTGCTACAAGCAACACGGCCAGCAAGCGGCGATCACCCTGGGGCATCAATTGGTGTCCGGCGAGATCAAGGCCGAACGCATCCAGGCCTGGGCCGATTTTGCCCGGGCGCACCCCGAGGGCTATTTGTATTGTTTTCGCGGCGGCTTGCGTTCGCAGATCGTCCAGCAGTGGCTCAAGGACGAGGCCGGCATCGACTATCCGCGCGTCGGTGGCGGCTACAAGGCCATGCGCAGCTTCTTGCTGGACACGGTCGATCAGGCCGTTGCCCAGTGCGATTTCGTATTGCTGGGCGGCATGACCGGCACCGGCAAGACCGAGGTGCTCACGCAGCTACGCAACGGCCTGGACCTCGAAGGCCACGCCAATCATCGCGGTTCCAGCTTCGGCAAACGCGCCACCGTCCAACCGTCCAATATCGACTTTGAAAACCGCCTGGCGGTAGACGTGCTGAAGAAGCGCGCTCACGGCATCGAGCAGTTTGTGCTGGAAGACGAAAGCCGGGCGATTGGCAGCTGCGCGTTGCCCTTGCCGCTGTTTCAGGGCATGCAGCAGTACCCGATGGTCTGGCTGGAGGACAGCCAGGAAGGGCGGGTCGAACGGATCTTGCGCGATTACGTCGTGGACTTGTGTGCCGAGTTCATCAGCGTGCATGGCGATGAAGGCTTTGCGCTGTTTTCCGAGCGTCTGCTGGAAAGCTTGAACAATGTGCAGAAGCGCCTGGGCGGTGAACGGCACCGGCGGATGTTGATCTTGATGGAAGACGCGTTGGCGGAGCAGGCGAACAGCGGGGCGGTGGATTTGCACCGGGGCTGGATCGAAGGGTTGCTGCGTGAGTATTACGATCCGATGTATGCCTTTCAGCGGGAGAAGAAGGGCGCGCGGATTGAGTTTGCCGGGGAGCGGGAAGCGGTTCTCGAATACTTGCTAGAGCGCATCAATCAGCGAGGGTGAGGTTGTTTTTGCCGGCCCCATCGCGAGCAGGCTCGCTCCTACACTGGATCTGTGTCGCGCCGGAGATCCAATGAGGGAGATCAACCGACAGTGATGGGTT